>JAEXBW010000083.1 GCA_023393825.1 Elusimicrobiota bacterium
ATGCAACGCTTACTAACATCTGACGGAAAAACTTTGTTGCCAAGTGGAAGTAGTGCAACGGTATTATGACGGTGTTTAATGTTTTTTCCGGGAATTTAATGGAAAATAATTTAGGCACTTGCTCGCCGAAAATAACGTGCAGGGAAGTTATGATAAGGAAGGAAAGTACAAAAGAAATTGTGTGTAATACGCCTACGGGTAAAAACGGCATAAGCCACGGTAAAAGATATGTTAACAGACGGCCTACGGAAGGCTCGCCTACCCAACCTAAGGCAAGGCTTGTCATTGTTATGGCTATTTGTATGGAAGAGAGGTAATTATCTATCTGCTCATGCGCGGCAAGCGCAAGCTTGGCCTTATAAGTGCCTGTTCTGGAGAGTTCTATAAGCCTGGTGCGGCGTACTTTGACAAGGGCAAACTCCGCGAACACAAAAAAGGCATTTAAAAAAATTATTATTATGGCAACTGCTATGAAGACTAGAGTGGATATCATTTATATGATGTTGTTTGCGACTGTAAATAAAAAATGCGCAGGGGGGGACTCGAACCCCCAAGCCAATGGCATGCGCCCCTCAAACGCACGCGTATACCAGTTCCGCCACCTGCGCGTCAACTTCCTTAGTACTACATAGAAATTATATCAAATATTAAAACAAAGTCAAAGCTCAGACGTAAAAAATATATTTATTGCTATTGCTCCGACTAAGAAATTATACAAAAAATATTTTTTTGTGTCTTCCCCCCGCCCCGCCCGACGGCAAAAGAAAAACCCCTCCGCTTATGTCGGAAGGGTTTTTGTATATTTTATTTTAAGCCGTACTAAAGAGCGGATATTTTATTTTTTTATTTCCGCCAAAAGATTGGCTTTGTTTTGCGCCATACCGTAATAGGAAACGTCCTGCGATATTCGCGCCGCTAAAGTAAGCGTTTGAGAAGAGGAAATATCTTCTATCTGCGCTTTAAAAGCGGGGTAAAGAGCCGCGTCCGTTTGCGCCTGCTCCGCTATAATAGCCGCGACAAGCGGTTTATTATATTTTGCAAGTTCCAAGGCGGTGATTACATAATAATCTGGGTTGGAAGTTTTTGCCGCCGCTAATGCGCGGGTATAACTTAACCTCGTCTGGGATATTCGCGCGGCTTGCACCGTCTGCGGCAGCAGGGACACCGTTATAAATACGGCAATGCCCGCAATGCTCATCTTACCCGCATTTTTGCGCATAAGAAATTTTGCCTTACCCAAAAGCGCGCCAAACCTTTTACCGCCCGAGGCAATATCTTTGGATACGGCTTGCACCGCGCCCAGATATGCGTCCTCCGCAGCGGGAGCAAGAGTAGGTTTTTTATTGAGCTGAGAGCCTGCGAAACCCGTAACGGGGCGAGGCTTTGCCTGCTTGTTTATAAACTCCTGCGTCATGGCGGCATTATTATTGATGGCTTGTGCTTGGGCTTCCAAGTTAGCGAAGGCAGCATTAATGCCTTGAGTGTTTTTGTTGATTATATTGGCATGTTGGTTAAGGACTTTGGAGAAGTTCTCTTGTCCTTCTTCCAGCAGTCGTAAGGCGGCGTCTGAGTCCGCGAGTTTTTTGGTGAGGGAAGCGTTTTCCTTTTGAAGGGCTAAAATCTGACGGCCGTTTTCCGCAGAGTTATTGGTAATTCTTTTATTTGTTGATGCTATTGCTTTACCGTGCTTTGCGGAGATTGAGGCGTTGGAGGCAATATCCGTTGAGGCTTGCTCCAGTCGGGTGGAAAGAGAAGCGATTTCTTTTGAGAGTTCTTTGTTTTTTCCGCTTAACTTTGATATCCGTATTGCGGTGTAAGCTACATAAACGCTGAAGGCTGTTGCGCCTGCGCCAAGTATTGCGCCTATACCGAGGTTTTTTATATTTTGTTGGGGTTTATCCAGCAGCACTTCTACATCTTGTTTTGTAGGGGCTGCGCTCTGCACACTTGCCATAAGTGAAAGCGGCATTATAAGTTGGATTGATACTGCGATTGCTAGCACTTTTCTAATCATACATCCTCCTACTACACTTCTTTCATTCAACTACAAATCATGTAAAAAAAGCATAATACCATCCTTGGTTTAAAATTTAACAACTTCTTTGATAATAAAATATATATTCCCCGTAGGGCAAGTGTTTTTAGACCCAGACGGTAATAGGACGGAGGACCTAATTTACCTATACAAAATTAAAAAAGTTACGACTGAGATTTTTTGCGCAACGACGGGGATATTTGACGCTGACATAAAAAATCCCGCGTTTTAAACTGCAAAACGCGGGACTTTGTGAAACTTTTAAAACTTATTTCTGCCAAGGCTGCTGGGACGAAGATGACACTGGAGCAGGTGCTGATTCTACAGGCTGTGAAGCCTCGGAAACAGGTGCGGAAGGTATGCTTGCGCTGTCTATAACTGAAGACATACCGCGCTTAGATACGTTTACCGTCAAAAAGATTGAGGTAAGCATTATTACCACCGCAACGCCCGCCGTTAACTTTGTAATAAAAGTTGTAGCCGTGGGGCCTGCAAACACGCTGTCGCTGTTGGCGCTGCCGAAGATACCCGCGGCAGAACCTTTGCCGCTTTGCATAAGCACTAACATAATAAGCAAGATGCAAGCGATAAAGTGAAAAACTAAAACAAATGTATACATTGTTTAAATGCTCCTATTTTTTAAGTAACGCCGTAAGGCCGGGGAGTTCTTTGCCTTCCACAAACTCCATGCTTGCGCCGCCGCCCGTAGAGGCGTGGGAAACTTTGCTTGCGGAAATTTTGGCCTTTTTAAGTACGTTAAGGCTGTCGCCGCCGCCGATGATGGTGATAACGCCTTGTTCTGTTAATTTAACAAGTGTTTCGGCGATGGAAAAGCTGCCTTTTGCGTAGCTTGCCATTTCAAAAACGCCCACAGGGCCGTTCCAGAAAATTGTTTTGCAGGTTGAAAGAGCTTCTTCAAACAATGCGATTGTTTTAGGGCCGATATCCAAACCCATATAGCCTTCGGGAATATCAGCGCCTTCGGTGGTAACCGTAGGAATGCCGTCGGCAAATTCTTTTGCGCAAACGTGGTCAACGGGTAAAAGAATCTTTACGCCTTTTTCCTGCGCTTTTGCCATAATCTGTTTGGCTTCTTCTATTTTATCGGCTTCTAATAATGATGTGCCGACGTTGTGGCCCATAGCTTTAATAAAGGTGTAAGCCATACCGCCGCCGATAACAAGCACGTTTACCTTATCTAAAAGGTGGTTTAAAACCATAATCTTATCAGACACTTTTGCGCCGCCGATGATGGCTGCGAAAGGTCTTTTGGGGGCTTCAAGAGCGCCGCCTAAAAATTCAACTTCTTTCTGGATAAGAAAGCCTGCTGCGCTGGGCAAAAGTTCCGTTATTGCGCCCGTGGAAGCGTGTGCGCGGTGAACCGTACCAAAAGCTTCCTGCACAAAAACTTCGCCGTGTTTGGCAAGGGCTTTTGCAAATTCTTTATCGTTAGCTTCTTCCTGCGCGTGGAAGCGGAGGTTTTCTAAAAGGACGATTTCCCCCTTCTTTGCGGCGTTTACGACTTCTTCCGCTTTAGGGCCGATACAATCGGAAGCGAAGTGGACTTTTACGCCCATAATTTTTTCTACTTCAGGCGCGACGGGGGCAAGGGAAAATTCCGCTACGGGTTTGCCTTTAGGTCTGCCGAGGTGGGAGATTAAAACCACTCTGCAATTTTTTTCCAAAAGATATTTTATTGTTTTTTCCGTGGCGGCAATGCGCTTGGGATTATCAACTTTACCGTCTTTTAAGGGGACGTTATAATCTACTCTTACCAACACATTTTTGTTGTCTAAATTTATATCCTGAATTTTTACAATATCATTAAGGTTCATTTTACACCCCGACATATTTTATTTAAGTTAAGTACTGCAAATCTGTGCGGGGCCTTTTGCAAGGCCCCGACTTGTACAAATGTTTATTTGTTTACGGAAGCCATATAGGCCACTAAGTCTAATACTTTATTGGAATAACCGATTTCGTTATCGTACCAAGAAACTACTTTAACGAAGGTGTCGGTAAGCGCGATGCCTGCTTTTGCGTCAAAGATTGACGTAAGAGGGCAGCCGATAAAGTCGGAAGAAACTACTGCGTCTTCGGTATAACCTAAGATGCCTTTAAGTTCGCCGTCGGCGGCGTCTTTCATGGCTTTGCAGATTTCTTCGTACTTAGCGGGCTTTTCAAGGTTTACGGTAAGGTCAACGACGGAAACGTCCAACGTGGGAACGCGCATTGACATACCTGTAAGCTTTTTGTTAAGTGAGGGAATTACCTTACCCACGGCTTTTGCTGCGCCTGTGGAAGAAGGAATAATGTTGCCGCTGGCAGCACGACCGCCGCGCCAGTCTTTCATAGAAGGACCGTCAACCGTTTTCTGTGTGGCTGTGGTGGCGTGTACTGTGGTCATTAAACCGTCTTTAATACCCCATTTATCGTGTAAAACTTTTGCGATGGGTGCTAAGCAGTTTGTTGTGCAGGACGCATTGGAAACAAACTGTGTACCGGGAACGTAAGACTTTTCGTTTACGCCCATTACGAACATCGGCGTATCATCTTTGGAAGGAGCTGACATAACTACATATTTTGCGCCGGCTTTAATGTGGGCGGCAGCAGTTTCTTTGCTGAGGAAAAGGCCCGTGGATTCTACTACATATTCCGCGCCGACCGCGCCCCAAGCTAATTCTTCGGGATTCTTTACCGCTGTTACGCGAATTTCTTTACCGTTTACGATAAGTTTGCTGTTGGCTACGTCCGCTTCTATTGTGCCTTTAAACTGGCCGTGGACTGTATCATACTTAAGCATATACGCTAAGTAGTCTACGGGGCAAAGGTCATTAATAGCTACGATTTCAATATCTTTGCGGGTTTGTGCCGCTCTGAAAACAAAACGACCGATACGGCCAAAGCCGTTAATCGCTACTTTAACTGACATAATCTGTATCCTCCTGGGATTTTACTTTCTCTTTCCCTTATATATTACTATTTTTTGAGAGGTTTTTAAACCGTTTTTACAAGTTAACAGCCCCCGCCTTGTATAAAGCAGGGGCTGATGATAGTATTATTTAGTATCTAATATTAAATCTTATTGTATCCGTTAAGGTCTGTTGTAATGATTACGCTTTGCGGGTCCGACGCTCTTATTTTTTTGAGCAGAGAGGTAAACCCGAAGCCGAATAATTTGTACTGTCTGGGAGAGCCAACCAAAGAAGCGTTAACCGCAACTAAAATTTGCTCGTTTAAAGCGTTTTTGTGGAAGAGCGGTTCCCCGGGAAGAGGCTTGCCGACTTTAAGCAAATCCTTGGGCAATTTGATGATATTTGTATAAATATCTTCTATCGTTAAGGCTTTGTTTTTTAATGTAGGCGTAAAGAATGATCTTTTTGTAAAGGCAAGCTTAAAGGTTTTATTCCTAAAATCAAGCACGGAAACATTGCTTAAAATAATGGAGGAATAATTTTGTTGGATAACATAGGGGCCGTTAGATTCGTCAAATAACCAATCCCAAAAACGCATACAAACGCCTGTTGAGGTTTTTTCGGTCTTATCAAGGCAGACGCTTTTTACGTTCAGCAAGACGGCGCCTGTGGTTTTATCTTCGTAAAATTTAAGTTTGGAGGTGGTGGTGTCAACGACGGCTTTATAATCCCCGCGATAGAATTTTATGGTCTTTAAAGTAAAGGTGTAGGCGTCGCCTGAGTTAGGCAAATATACGCAGCTTTTGTGCGTAAGCAGCCACTCTTTATTTATAACTGTGGCATAACATTTGATAGTTACATCGGGCGCGGGAATGGAAACTATTAAAGGGTCCACAGCTATCATCTGCCGACCGAGTTCCTGCATCTTTTCCGTTATATTGCGTCTGTATACGGAGCGGACTTCAAAAACAATAGGGGAATAGCCGTAATAAGGCGCGGGCTTTGCAGTTTGCTCCGCCTGAACGCGGACAAGGGTATCGGCAACTTGCTTTTCCAGTTCCTTATCGGCAATATCAAAAGCGTTTAAGGCCGTAATAAAAGATGACATTACAACAAATAAAAACAGTTTTTTGTACATTGTTAATTCTCCAAATGTTGATTATTTAAAAGTATATCCTTTAACTTTCTGCGCCCGCAAGAGAAAAAAGCCCTAACGCAATATAGGCCTTTTGCCCCAAACTTTTTTACATTGACGGCGGAAACGGCAGGATGATATCCGCCAAGTCGGAAACTATTATCATTCCCGCGGCGGTATTCCACATTGTAAAGTGCATCATTCTTGTCATACCCACGCCGAATATAACATACTTTCTGGGTTCGCCGTTTTTGGCGGCATTGACGCCAACCATTATTTTATTGCCCGTCTTGTAAATCATATACAGCGGTTCGCCCTGCAAGGAATTTGTGTCGTCCGTATCTGCCGATAAATTAAAACCGTCCATAGATTTTATTTTAAAAGGCGTTTTTACCGACGGGCTGGAAAAGGTGCCGTTGTTTATTGCTCTTTTAAAATAATAATCGTTAAGTTCTTTTGCGGTAACGGACATAAGAAGGATTGTGGCGTAATTACTTTTTTTGGCAAAGCGCCCGCCGTTGTTTTTGGCAATGAAATCTGCAAAGGTTATCGCGCCGCCCTGCTTGGTAATTACTATCTTGCGCATATTTAATACTACCGCGCCTGTTTGGGAATCGGTATCGTAATCAAGAGCCTCTTTGTTGCCGCTAAATACGGCGGAATATTTTGCGCCGTTAAAATTGATGGTAAATTTATCCCCGCCTTTTTTGGCGGAAGGATTAACGCAGGATTGATAAGTTAAAAGCCATTTGTAATTTAACACGACAGCATAACATTCCGCAGGAGTTTGGGCGGCGGCGGAGGAGGACTGTGAAACGGTAAAGTAAATAGGCTCCAATAAATAACTTGGGGTTTTGGTTTGGGCGGCTTTAATATTGGCAAGAGTTTCCCCCGCTTTGTCGGCAAGAGGAGCGGGCGCGAAATCAAAAGCGTTAAGCGCGGCGGCTAAAAAAGCAAAGGCACAAAATAAACAAGGTTTTTTATTCATAATTATAATCTATCCTCAAAAACTTTACCTATATACAAAAGTATATCCTTTGACGCGCGGGCGCACAAGAGAATAAAGACCCCCGTTAAGATAGGTCTTTGGCCCTAAATAAAAACCCCCGTTTCCTTATAGAATCGGGGGTTTTGAAAAAACTTTATGTTTACTTATTTAACGTTTTTAATGTTAAGGGTATCCGTTATTTTTACGCCGCTTAAGTCTTTGCCTAAGGCGGTTGTTAAAGCAGCGGTTACTTTGGCATCAAAAGTTACATATTTTCTTTTGGAGGCGGAGTTAGAGAAGTCCGCATTAACGCCTACCAGCACATTTTCGCCCGTGGAGGTTTTAAAGTAAAGCGGTTCGCCGGGGAGAGCTTTGCTGATGCTCTTTACATTGCTGTGAGGAATTAAGTTTCTGCCGTATACGGAGCTGATGAGTATCGGTGTTTTTGCGGCAAGAGGAGTAAAGAAGCGTCTGTTTGTAAACGCGCCTGCATATTTGGAAGGGTTGATATTGGAGAGAATAATGTTTGCATAGCTTTTGCCGACTGAGAAAGAACCATTATTGCTGCCGCCGATATAATCTATAAAGCGCATGCAGACGTTTTTGCTTTCCTTTTCAACCTTGGAGAGGCAGATGCTGTCTAAGTTAACAAGAGCGAAGGGAATGCCGTCAATATACTCTATTTTAGGTTTGGAGCTGTAAAGATTAACCGTAGCCTGATAGCCGTCTTTTTCGAAGGTCATAAGTTTAGCTTTGTGTGACCATGTATAGCCTTCGTAATCGGGGTCGGTAGCGTCGTGGTCTTCAATATATACGCACTGTGCGGGAATAAGAACCCAGCTTTTTGCAATGGCTGTTGCATAACATTTTCTGTATGTTCCCTGCGCCATAATATTATCAAGCGTTCTGGCTGTTGCGTCTACTTTTCTTCCGCCAGAGTAGTAATAGAGGAAGTTTTCAAAGTAAGTTTCTACCTTAAAAACTATCGGGTTAAATTTATAGTCAATTACGGTTGTTGATTTTTTCTGCGCGGCGGAAATAGCCTGTTCCATGGCTTGTTCCTGAGCAGGAGTTAATTGGGGCAGAGCATTGGCTAAGCCCAGCACACAAAACACACAAATTAATGAAAGCAATAACTTTTTATGCATAAGTAATTTTATCTCCTTAGATAATCTTTATAAGGTAAGTATATTCTTTCTTGGAGGGATTAACAAGAGAAAAAAGGCCTAAAGCCTAATAGGTCTTTAGTTCTATATAAAAATTCCCCGTCGTAAACGGGGAATTTTTGCATAAACCGAAGTAAAATTTTTTATATAGCCAACTCTTTTGAAAGCATTGCAAGCTCTTCAAAAGATCTGCCGAAATTACCCACAATTAAGACGACAACCGTTTCCTGCGGATAAAATTCCAACATAATCGGCAAAGGCTCGCCCGGGATATCTTTAAAGTAGACAAGCACCGCGCCCGAGGTATAAAGTTCCGCACGGTAAGGCTTAACGGAAGGCTGGCGGCCGTCCTGTACGGATTTAAAAACATCTTTTACAAAAGCTATACCCGCAGGTGTTAAGACAGAGAAATCTACATAACGATTTTTATCCAAATGATAATATCTGAACAGTTCGTTTGAATTTAACGACTTCTTAATATCACTGTATACCGAAGCTATTTTTTTGCCCTCTTCAATATATCCGGGCCTATTATATTTGTCTTCCAAATCTACGGATAAACGAGTAACTCTGCTCATTTGCCTTTGTGTGGGCAAGACGGGAAGAGATCTGCTTTTTGCCTGATTTTTTGATACGGCAAATTCTTTAAGAGAAAACTGCTTTTTCTCTTCTTCCTTTAAGGCGAGTTTAAGTTCTTCTTCCTTTTTTATAAGCGGCTGTTGTTCCTTAAGTACCTGCACGGCACTTTTTACAATGGTGTACTGCCATGTATTTTTTTCAAAAACAGGGGTTTTTGCATCGCCCGCGGCAAAAGTAAGAGAAGAAATAGAAACTAAAGTTGTAAGCGCGGCGGCAAAGTATTTAATATATTTGTTTTGCATATTGCCTCCATTTAACTGTCTGTTAAGTATATGATATAAAATTAATTTTTCAAGGGGAAGGGCCGCAAGGCCTGCTTTAAAGCGTCTTTTGGGCCTATGTTATTCCCCCGCCCCGACGGGCAAAAAAATGCCTCCCTATTAAAGGAAGGCATTTTTTGCTTAGTTGTAAAACTAAATTACATCATACCGCCCATGCCGCCCATACCACCCATGGAAGGAGGCATACCTGCTTCTTTCTTTTCGGGCAAGTCGGCAACAAGCGCTTCGGTCAAAAGAACCGTTGCGGCGATTGAAGCGGCGTTTTCAAGAGCGGTGCGGACCACTTTAGCGGGGTCTACAACGCCTGCTTTAAGCAAGTCTTCGTAGGTATCGGTGTCGGCGTTAAAGCCTTCGTTACCTTTAAGATTTCTTACTTTGTCTACCACTACCGCGCCGTCTAAGCCCGAGTTAACGGCAATCTGGCGCAAGGGAGCGGATAAAGCTTTTTTAACAATGTTGATACCCGTTTGCATATCTTCGCATTCTGCTTTGATTTTTTCAAGGGCAGGTTCGCATCTGACAAGAGCCACGCCGCCGCCGGGGACAAGACCTTCTTCCACACCTGCGCGGGTTGCGTTTTTGGCGTCTTCTACTTTAGCCTTTTTGGCTTTAAGTTCGGTTTCGGTTGCTGCGCCGACGTTGATTACGGCTACGCCGCCGCTTAACTTTGCCAAGCGTTCCTGAAGTTTTTCTTTATCGTAGTCGGAAGTGGAAAGCTCAATTTGCTTTCTGATTTGGGCTGTTCTTTCTTCCACAAACTTTTTGCTGCCGCCGCCGTTGACGATGGTTGTGCCTTCTTTATCAATGATAACGCGTTTTGCGCTGCCCAGCATTTCGGGCGTGGCGGTTTCAAGTTTAAGGCCGCGTTCTTCGCTGATAACTTCGCCACCCGTGAGGATTGCGATATCGGCAAGCATTTCTTTGCGTCTGTCGCCAAAACCGGGGGCTTTGACGGCACAGCCTTTAAGCGTGCCTCTGAGTCTGTTGACTACTAAGGTTGCAAGGGCTTCGCCTTCAACGTCTTCGGCGATGATTAAAAAGTTGCGGCCGTTTTGTACGATTTTTTCCAACAGGGGCAAAAGGTCGCCCATGGCGGAAACTTTTTTATCGGTAATGATAAGAGCGCAGTCTTCCAACACGCATTCCATTCTTTCGGAATCGGTTACGAAGTACGGGGAGATATAACCCCTGTCAAACTGCATACCTTCCACAACTTCAAGCGTGGTGGTGGCTGTTTTGCCTTCTTCTACGGTAATTACGCCTTCGTGGCCTACTTTATCCATAGCTTCGGCAATTAAATCCCCTATCACTTTATCGTTGGCGGAAATGGTGGCGATTTGCGCTTTTTCCTGTTTGGTTTTTACGGGTTTTTGAATTTTCTTTAATTCTTCTTTTACCGTTTCTACGGCTTGTTCTATACCCTTTTTAACCAAGGTGGGGTTTGCGCCCGCCGTAATATTTTTGATACCTTCCGTCAAAAGAGCGCTGGCAAGAACCGTTGCGGTTGTTGTGCCGTCGCCTGCGATGTCGTTGGTTTTGGAGGCGACTTCGCGTATAAGCTGCGCGCCCATATTTTCAAATTTATCTTCAAGTTCTATGTCTTTTGCGATGGTTACACCGTCGTCAATAATTAAGGGAGAGCCGAACTTTTTTTCAAGCACTACGCTTCTGCCCTTGGGGCCTAAGGTAACTTTTACGGCATTGGCAACTTTTTCAATGCCGGCTTTCATTTTGGTTCTGGCGTCTTCCGCGTAAATAATTTGTTTTGCCATATTACTTTCTACTCCTTTATAAAATTAGCCTAAAATACCAAGAATATCTTCCTGGTGCATGATGAGGTACTTTTCGTCTTCTATTTTAACTTCCGTACCTGCGTATTTGCCGTAAAGCACTTTATCCCCTGCTTTTACGTCCATGGGTAATCTTTCCCCCGCTTTGTTTAAAGCGCCCGGGCCTACCGCTACAACTTTACCTTCCATCGGTTTTTCTTTTGCGCTGTCGGGGATGATGATGCCCCCTTTTACAACTTCTTTCGGTTCTATGGGCGAGACTATTACTCTGTCACCCAAAGGTTTTATTTTTACGTTTGACATTGTTTAAGAGTCCTCCTTATATAAATTAAAAGTGTATGTTAAAACTGGCAGGCATACGCCTGTACTGCTAATTTATCATTTATTTAGCATTTTTGTCAATCAGTTTGTTGGAGTGCTAATTATATGGACGGGTAATTAATTGCCGAAAAGCTTGCCAAGAAAGCTTTTTTCTTTCTTTTCAAGTATTTTGACGACAACGCAGGAAACATTGTCTTTACCGTCAACCTCGGCCGATTTTTTTACTATTGCCTGACACATTTTGCCCGAGCTTAAGGGTTTGCTCATAATTTCGTATATTTCGCTTTCCCTTATGCCTTTGTTAACGCCGTCAGAGCAAAGCATAAAAACATCGCCTATTTTGGGGTAAAGAGGAATGGTGTCGCATTTAATATCTTTTTTAAGACCGAGCGCTTTTGTAAGAACATTTTGTATGCGGGATTTTTCCGCCTGTTCTTTGGTTATTATGCCGCGCGCGACTTGTTCCATAACGTAAGAATGGTCTTTGGAAACCTGTATTAACTTTTTATCGCGCAAAAGATATATTCTGCTGTCGCCGATATGGACGGCTGCCGCATTATTTTCGTTTTCTATATAAACCGCGCTAAGGGTTGTACCCATGCCGCGCCTTCTGTAATTTTCGGTCGCAAGGGTGTAAATTCTTATATTTGCGACGGAGGCCGCGTAAAGCAATTTGCGCTGTATGCGGGCGAGGGCAGGTTCAAAATCGCGCGGAATTACTATTTTTTTAGCGTTTACGTCCGCTATGGTTTGCCTTAAGATTGAAACAGCTAAATTGCTGGCTACTTCGCCCGCGTTGTGTCCCCCCATTCCGTCGGCAACCGCGCCAAGGCAGAGTTCAGGGGCTATTATTACGCTGTCTTCGTTCTTTTCTCTTATTTTCCCGATATCGGTATAAGAGGCTAATTCTATATCAAATTCCATCTTTCCTCTCTTGCCGCAAGAACAGCGATTATAAACATAATTATGCCGTAACCTATAAGGGCAATTATCGTAAAGAAAATAAGACCGTCCTGCTTGTAGGTGTATCTGAGTTTTTCAAAAGGTTCTTTTAACGCAAAGGCCCAAACCTGCGCCTCTATATCAGCTTTGGTTTTGGTTCCTGCCACCTGCACCATGGCCGCAATAAACTGCTCCCTTTGTTGAGCGGGCGGGATTAAAGGCTTTGGCGCTTCAGCTTTTGCCTGAGGCTCGGCCGCCGCGACGGGCTGCGCAGCAGCTTGCCCGAAAAGTTCTTTTTCCCCATAAGGCTGTTTGGTGTTTTGCGCCTTAGGGTCTATGCCCGGGGGCAAATCCCCCAGCGCGCCTTGCACAGGCTGTTTGGCGGCGGGAAGGTTTTTAATTTCGTCCGCCGTAGGCATTAAGGCCTCTGCCTCACTTTGCGGTTTAGGCTGTTCTTTTTCCTTGGTCAATACATTAACCTTAACGTCGGTGGTTGTATAGTTTTCAATGGAGATATTATCAAGCGAAACGGGTTTTTTATTTAAAGTTTCTTCCGCCTCGGCGTCAAACATTGAGGATACAGGGATGTCCGTACTCTTTTTGGGAACGAGCATAACGGCATTAGGGTCGGGAGCGACTGTTAAAGGTTCCACGCCCGCAGTTTGATAAATTTCCTGCACCATATAGTAGGTGCTGCCGCTTGTTTGATAAACCCAAACAGAGGCGCAGCCGCTTACAAACAAAAGCACCGCCGCTATGCGCAATATGTAACTGCCGCGCAATAAAGGCAATACAAAGGTTGCCGCCGCAAGCCCCATTGTTGAATAAAACAGAGAGGTGGTAAGTTCCCCCGTGATGGCGTTTTCCGGGCGGCAGAATTGGTACATACACCAAAAGCCGACGGCAAATAAAGCCATGGTTATAACCCTGTAAAGAAAGCCGAAAGCGTCCACATCGTCTATCTTAATGGCAAGCGCGCCAAAGACGAAAGCATAAACAATAAGATACGAGTGGGACATAATATTTATGGCGGTACCGTGGTCCGCCCAGCCGAACAAGCCCGCCGTATACGCCCAAGCAGCTATAAGCAAAACTATCGGTACGGCTTTGTTTATAATGTCAAAAAACAACATACTTACGGCAAAGATAAAGAACACAAAGGCAGTAGCTGCCAAAGGCATATTTGCCGCCATAAAACCATTGTTAAGCCAAGGCGCTATTAATGCCTTAAAGAACGGCAGCCCCGCAATATTTTGAGAGGAACACGCCGTACCTAACTTTAAAAACAGCACTGCGGCGGCTATCATCATAAAGGCCGCAAGGAAAGTAAGCGATAAACCTTTGATAAGAAATTTATTCTTTTTGGCCTTTAACGCGGCGGTAGGGTCTATTGCGTTTTGAGGATTTGAGCCGAAAATCTGCTTTTTACGTTCCTCTATAAACTTTTGGGTAAGGGTAGCCTCGCCCAGAGTTTGCCCTACAGGGCTGGGAACTGGTGTAGGCGTGGGCATTCTGTCGCCAAGGCTGACTATGGGGATAGACGGCCTTGTGGTTGAGCTTCTTGATGCCGTGGACTCTACATCCATATTAAAACGATTGCTGCTCTGCCGTTTGGCAGGATTTTTTGCATCGTCTGCGCGCGGCGCTTCAACGGAACTTATTTTAAGCCCGACTTCTTCCGTTATATTAACGCCTTGAGATAATTTTAACTGGTCGTCGGCGCGCATTTTTTGGAAGTAAAGCAAAGTTTCCGTAGCGGTTTGAAATCTGTCCTTAGGGTTCTTGCTCATCAACTTTGCGACAGCTAAAGAAAGCCATGGCGGTATGCCCTTGCGATACTGGTTAATATCAGGCACGGGTTCGTTGATATGCTTTTGTATGATGTCCATTGAGTTTTTACCCGTAAAAGGATATTTACCCGTAAGAACATAAAATAAACTGGCTCCGACGGAATATAAATCCGCCCTGGTATCTATGGCGCGGCCCAAAGCTTGTTCGGGCGATAAAAAGTAAGCCGTACCCGCAAGCTCGGTAGTTTTGGTGCAGCCTTTATCTTTATCCACCTTTTTGGCGATACCAAAGTCTACAATCTTAGGTTCAAGCTTTTTGTTGATAAGAATATTGGAGGGTTTTATATCCCTGTGGATTATGCCTTTTTGGTGGGCGGCTTCCAAACCGCGCAATATGCCGATAAAGGTTTCCACCACAAAAGAAATGGGTAAATTGGGGCGCTTTCTGACGATAGAGGATAAACTTTCCCCCTCAATAAAGGACATAACGATAAAATAAAAACCGTTTTCCTTGCCGACGTTATAGACGAACACGATGTTGGGGTGGTCAATTTCCGCAATGGCGCGCGCTTCGGTAAGGAACAATCCCACGGCCTTTTTATCGTTGGCCAAAGCGGGGCTTAGCACTTTTACGCAGACAATTCTGTCCAATGCTTTGTGCTTGGCTTTAAATACGGTTCCCATACCGCCTTCGCTGATTTTTTCCAGTATCACACAACCGGAAATTTCCTGCCCGATAAGGGCAAGTTCAGGCTTTTGCGCAGTCTTTAACTGCGTTTTGTTTATATCTTGCCTGTTTTCCGGCGCGGCGGCCTGTTGGTCCTGCTGTGGTTGTTTTATATTGTCATCTGCCATAAGCGGTTATTAAATTATTTATTATCCTCAAAATATTTTACCATAACAGTAAAAAGCTTTTTTATATCTTCAAGCTTCTCTATCGGAAGGCGTATCCCCTTTTTTGTCCAGCCTTTATAGGCTTCGTCTTCCTGCCACTGTCTTAAATCTATACCCTTGCTGCCCATATAAGAACTTATGCGCAGCACAATGGAAAGGCCCTGCCTTTTTGCGTATTTACCTAATTCTCCGTCCTGTATTTGCGCAATATCCTGCGGCAAAGTGTTTAAAGCCTGCGCTATTTTGGCCACGATTTCGGGCGAAAGAGTTATGCCTGCCTTGGTGGGGCCGCTGTAAGTATCCGTCTTAAGATACTTGCGCACGGAAACATATTTGTGTCCGCGGTAAGAATCAACGGAAAACTTAATTTCGTTTCCGTCTTCTAAAACTAATGAGCCTATCTGAGTTAAAATTTCAAAGCTGGTTTCGGGCATATTATTTACCTCCGTCTTCTTCCTGAGTTTTCTTTTTCTTAAACAGGCCGCCTATGCCGCCTGCCACTCCCTTAACAATATCAGCCGTACCGCCCGCCGCACCTTTTACAATCTCCCCCGTGCCGACGGCGACACCCTTTACTATCCCTGTCGATACGCCCACCCCGCCCTTAACTATTGTGCCTGGCAGGTGTACAACAGAAGTAACCGTGGACACGACATCTAATTTATAAGAAGGATCGCTTAATGTGCCGCCCACTTTAATTACAACAGGTTTAAATCCGCTTGAAGTTACTTTGCCCATGTGGCTTTCTATCTTCATATCAAGCGCTTCTGTTATAAGATTAATGGTACCTAATGCTTTTACTGTAGTCAAATCGGAATTGATTTCAGATTTATTTATGGTTATTACTCCGTCGTTAATAGCGTATAGGCCTTCCACACTTTTATAAGTTACGGTATTTACGCCGATAGACATTTTGTCCATCTTTATAAAATTAAGCGCCTTTTGCACTATGCGTACAGAAGTAAATAAAACGCGCGCCACAACGGAAGAGGACATAAGTTTATCCAAATCTTTAATTTCGCCGTTGACGGAGGAAAATGATATTGTGCCTTTTGCCCTGTCCATAATATTGTCAAAGTTTTTAACATCGGCTTTAAGTGTAAAGTTTTCCGTATCAAAAACATTGTTTGCTATTTTGCGCACAAAAATATCTGCCTTAATATTAAACGGCGCGCTGCGCTGGGCGGTAGTAACGGTTTTTACTTCCGTACCCGCTTTTTTGGGCTGCGGCGCGGAAGATTTGTTTTTATCTTTGGACATTAAGGCATCAAAGTTAACGTCGTCCAAAGTAAATTTATCCATATCAAAAAAGAAGTTAATATCGTGCGTGCGGCCCGCCTTAATATATGCAAGGGAGGTTTTGAAAGCCGACCCTGCAAAAAAGCCCGTAATAAGATTGGTCTTTATATTTTTAAGAGAATTTAATGTAACGGAACCGCTTACGTTTTTAATTTCCTTTCCGCTTACGTCCGCTCCGATTCCGTCAAAATTTAAAGTGCCTTTTATAACGGGTTCGGTTTTGCCGTTTAAAGCTTCCACCGTGCCGCTTAATGTGCCTTTTAAATTATATTTGCCCAGCATATCGCGCGCTATTTGGCCGACTTCGCTTAAAGAAACGGAGATGCGAGTAAGCGCGTTATATTTAAATTCGGGCGTGGAATAATCCAAATTGCCGTCGGTAATTATATAAGAGTTGCCCAAAGATATTTTGATATTGTTTATCTTTGTTGTGCCGCGCTCTATATTGGTGGAAGTATTGGACTGTATATCAATTTCCGGCAGGGAGAAAACCGTAGAAGAATCTTTTACAAACTGGGAAAGTAAATTGCTGTCTATGCCCGTAAGAGAACCGCTTAAAACAACCTCGGGATTGCTGAAGTTATTAAGGCTGCCTTCCATATTAAGCGCGGCTGTTTTATAAGAAGTTCTGAAGCTTTGCAGTTTTAAATACGCGTCTGCAAGTTCCATAGACGCAAGATTGGCAGTACCCGCAAAATCCACCTTTACGGCGGGGAGAACGAGCGAAGAGGTTTTGATATCAGTAAGGAAAGAAGCATTAAAAGAGAAATCTTTGGCAAAGTCAAAACCGTCTGCAGAAATATTTACATGCTTTACCGCAAAGGAATTGCCCGACATTTTATCGGTGTAATTAACGGAAGAATTTTTAAGGTAAACATTATCGGCAACCAAATCAAGCGGGGCATTGTCTTCGTTATTGGTTTCTTCCGCTTTTTTGGCGGCTTCGGGGGCGGCAGTGATAAAATCGTCAAAGTTAAATTTGCCGTCGGCATTTTTAATTACGTTTACGTTAAGCCCGTCAAAACCCAAGGTGCTTATAGCTATGCGCTTATGCAAAAGCGGACCAAACTCCAATTTTATTACGGCCTTTTTCGCGCTTACAAAAGTACCGTCTGCAAAGGTGCTTCTTTCCGAAAGTTTAAAATCTTTAACGGTTACGCCAACAAGGTTTAAAGAGAGGGAAGAAAAATCAACCTCTCTGTGGAAATTTTCCCGCACATAATTTTGCGCCATAAGTTTTAACTTCTCGGGCGGGTACATTTTTTTAAGCGTTATTACCGCACCCACGGTTAAAACAATAACCGCGGCGGCCGCTATTAATAAAAATTTAAACAGTTTTTTCATCTTTAATTACCTTCTTTTGCGCCCGCTTATAATTTTCTATATCGGGACGTATCTTATTAAGCACATAGGCCAATACAAGCAGGTCGTCGGTAAAACCAAGCAAAAGGAAAGCGGCCTCCGGCAGGGCGTCTATAGGGATAAGTAAATACACAAAGCCCGCCAAAGCCCAAATTATGCTTTTTACGGGCATAGGATACTTGCCGCGCGCAACGGCCCAAAACATAGCCAACGCGCCTTTAAAATCCCCCCACAGAACAAAGGGACTTATAGAAAAACTGCTCCCCTGCCGCATACAAAACCCCTTTACTTCGTTTGCTTATTAATAATTTCCATCATACGCTCTTCGCGTACGCCCGTTGACGATTCTATAATGTTTAAGGCATAATCGCCAATCTTTTCAAAACTGGTAAGAATATCGGCATATAAAGTTATGGACACGGGCGACGTGGCGGAAGCTTTATAGTCGCGCATAGTCTTTTCGTCGCGCATGGCGTGGCGAAGGTCGTTAAGTTCTCTTTCGCGCACAAGCGCCGCCTGCATAACGGCGGTTTTGTCCATATTGGTGTTTAAGATTGAAAGTTTTGTTTCCTTTATAATCTTTTTAACCTTAAGGCCGATACTTTCAAGATGGTCATAGTCTTCTTGCGTAAAATATTTACCCTCTTTGGCTTTGGTAAGGAGTATGGCAATTTTTTCCCCGTGGTCGGCCATCTTTTCCAGATAATTTGTAATATCAAGAAGTTTTAACACTTCCGCAATCATCGGGCGGGAAAGTTTTTCGTGCGTAAGCTTTTGCAAAAAGTCGCCTATTTTATATTCCAAGACGTCGGTGGCTTTTTCTGCGGAGCGGATTTCCGTCACGGTTCTGTCAAAAAGTTTTGGCGAATCTGTTTTGATGGCGTGCAAGGTTTTGCTTATTATAACTTCAAGCAGGCTGGCCATTCTGTCCACTTCGCGCGCGGCTGCTTCAAGCGAAAATTCGGGCGTGGAAGTTAAACCCGTTTTAAGATATACAAGGTCTGTTTTCTTTTCCTCGCTTCTCTTAAGCGGCATAAGGAACATAATAATCTTTTCAAACTGTTTGATAAAGATAAGCATAACGCCCGTGTTTATTATGTTAAACGTTGTGTGGAAAGCGGATAAGTGGTAAGGTATGTTGGTAAGCAGCACATCTTCCGACGTGCCGACTGTAGTACCGGGTACTATCATATCCACCAAACCGAGCAAAGGTTTAAACAGAAGCACCGCCCACACGACACCTAAAAAGTTAAACATAAAGTGGCCGATAGCCGCGCGTTTTGCCGTGCGCGTTGCGCCGATTGCGGCAATATTGGCTGTGATGGTTGTGCCGATATTTTCCCCCAGTACAAGTGCGGCGGCTGTGGGATAATCTATAAGCCCCTTGGCGGCGCAGGTAAGCGTTACCGCCATAACCGCGCTTGATGACTGGAAGATAAGCGTAAGCACCGTGCCTACGCCGATAACGGCAAGAAGGGTAAATATATTATTTGGGGAAAACTTTGTTATCCACGCTATTGTGGCGGAGGAGTTTTGAACGTCAGGTATAGCATCTTTAATTAATGCCAAGCCTAAAAAGAGAAGACCGAAGCCCAACATAGCCTCGCCAAGGCGGCGGAATGTGGGCCATTTTTCTGCAAATTGAGAGAAGAAACCGATACCGATAAGCGGCAATGCAAAAACGGATATTTGCACTTTAAAACCGAGCAAGCTGATAATCCACGCCGTGGTTGTGGTGCCGATATTCGCGCCAAATATAACGCCTAAAGATTGGGTTAAAGTAAGCAAACCCGCGCTTGCAAAACCGACCACCATTACCGTGGTGGCGGAAGATGATTGTATTATTGAGGTTGCGGCAATACCTGATAACGTGGCCGTAAATCTGTTGCCAGTCGCGCCCGCAATTACCGTTCTAAGTTTATTGCCCGCGGCTTTTTGCAAGCCTTCGCTCATCATCTTGATGCCAAGCAGGAACACGCCTAATCCGCCCAGCAGGTTAAGAAACAGCAGGAATCCGCCCATTTAAACCTCCAATAACTAAAATGCTTATTATCATTATATAATATACTAAAATATCTTATGGTTGTGGGATATCTCCCGTGGAGGGGTTTTAATGGAATTTGTAACCGAAATACTGCGCGCGGCCGCAAATCAGGGCAGGACTGTTTTAAATGAGGCCGATTGCTATAAAATTTTTAACCGTTTGGGCCTTAAAACGCCAAAGGTGCAAATTATCGGGCGCGGCGACGAAATAAAAGATTTTTTACCCCTCTTTGAAGGCGATAAAGTGGTAATAAAAGTACTTTCGGGCGATATAATACACAAGACGGAAAAGGGCGGCGTAAAAATATGCCCCAAAGAAAGCGCGGGCGCAACCTTTGCCGATTTAAAACTTACCTTTAGAGAAGCGCAAACCTTTATGCTTTGCCAATATGTGGAATATTCCCCCTTTACCTTAGGCAGGGAGATTTTGCTTGGCGCGCGCTACGACAAAGCCTTCGGCCCCCTTGTTATGCTGGGCGCGGGCGGCACTAATGCCGAAGACCTTTCCAATAAACTAAAACCCGCCGTAAGTCCCTCCATAATACAGGCAGCGGATGCGGACTTTGAAGAGTTTATACAAAAATCTTTTGTGTGGGCTTATACGGGCGGACTTGTGCGCGGCTCAAAACCGTGTGGAGAGATGAAAGATTTAGTTAACTGGGTTGCCAAAATAGCTTTTTTAACGCTGTACTTTAGCGAGCCGCAAAGCCCTTTTATTATAGAAGAGGTGGAAGTTAATCCCCTTGTAGCCGCTAACGGTAATTTTATTGCCTTAGACGGTGTTTTGCGCTTTAGGGAAAATAAATTTGCCCCCGCCCGCCCCGCCGTTGCAAAAGAGGGCATTAAAGCTTTGCTGGAGCCGCAAACCATTGCGGTTGCGGGCGTAAGCGGAACAAAAGTTAATATGGGCCGCATAATTTTACGCAATATAAAAGAAGCGGGTTTTAATGTAAAAAATCTTTATGTTATTAAACAAGGCGAAAGCGCGATAGACAGCGCGACCTGCGTTGAAAGCTGCAAAAACCTGCCCGTTAAAATTGATACTTTAGTTGTTACAGTACCCGCGCAAAACGCTTTGGACGTGCTTAAAGACGCGGCATTAAGCGGCAAAGTTAACGGCGTGGTGTTGATAAGCGGCGGCATTGGCGAAAAGGAAGGCAGCCAAGGCATAAAGCAGCAGGTTGACGATATTATAAAGATGGGAAAAGAAATTAACCCCGCATTTACGCTTAACGGCAGCAACAGCCTTGGTATGGTTTCCAATCCCGTTAAGATGAACACGCTTTTTATACCCAAAGATAAATTTACGCCGCCATTAGGCGCGGATTACAATCACGCCCCGTGCGCTTTTATAAGCCAAAGCGGCGCTTTTGTAATATCTGCTTTAAGCAAGATGGAAGAGATTAAACCAGTATACAGCGTTATGACGGGAAACCAGCTTGATGTAAGCGTTACGGACTATGTTGAATATCTTGCGGGCGAAGAGAAAATTAAAACATTGCTGCTTTATATTGAAGGCTTTAAGGAAGGCGAAGGCGCAAGACTTAAAAAAGCCGTGGCCAAACTTAAAGAGCAGGGCAAGACAGCCGTAATTTACCTTGCGGGCAGGACGCAGGCGGGCCAAAAAGCGGTTATGGGCCACACAGCATCTATTGCGGGGGATTATATAAGCGCAAAAACTCTGCTTAGCGCGGAGGGCGCGCTTATGGCGGATAATTTTGAAGATTTTATTTCCCTCTCACGTCTGGCTTGCGGCGCGGTTAAACCAAAAAGCAATAAAGTTTTTATGATAAGCAATGCGGGTTTTGAAAGCAGCGGTATGGCCGATAATATAACGGCGGACAGTTCCGTTTGCGCGCCCCTGCCAGAGAAAGAATTGCAGGAAGAACTTAAAGAAATACTTACAAGATATAACTTAAACTCTCTTGTGGATATAAGAAATCCATTTGACGTTACGCCTATGTGTCCCGACGATGCCGCGCTGGAAATTGTGGAAGCCGCCGCAAAAAGCGGGCAATACGGCATTATACTTTTTGCCACCGTTCCTTTAAGCCCTGCCGTAAAAACCTTAAAGGAAGAAAGCCCTTACCTTATGCAAAAGCTGGCGCATATAAGCAGGACTTATAATTTGCCTGTTATAATAAGCGTAAGCGCAGGCAGCCGCTTTGACTATTACAGAGATTTAGCAAAGCAGGAAGGCTTATGTGTGTTTACCAATGCCGACGACGCTGTTAAAAAATTGGCATTATATTTGCAAGTTTTATAAGATAAAAAACGCATTAAAAAAGCCGCTCTTAAAATTTAAGGGCGGCTTTTGTTTTGTCTGTTTTTAAATTATTTTAAGACGGGCATAGAGTTATCGTTTATGGCCGCCACGCGGGAAAATAATTCCATCTTTTTATTATCCCTGTTAAGCATATAATCCATATTAAGGAAGTATGTGGTAAGCGCGACGGAATAATAAAAAGAAGCGCCCAGATAAAGCGCAATGGCATAAGGTATCGCCGCACCGCCCTTATCCGCGCCGACGGAAGAGGCAAATATCCCAAGAAGTACGGGCATAAAAAGCTTAAGCGTAAAAAGCAAAACCGCGTTTATAAAAGAAATGATAATTAAATACACCAACAGCTTTAAGCCGCGCCCGTAAACAAGCTTATAGCTGTAGTAAAAAATGCCGCGCGGCCATTTGTTCCTTAACACAGCCACACGCCCAAAGAATATCCCCGTAAAGATAAAGAAAATAACAAAGATAAGCGCAAGCCACCAAAGTAAAAATAAACCTAAAGAGAGCGCTGGAGTAAGCGGCGTGAAAAACGCGGGGATATAAGGCGCGCTTAAAAACAGAAAGATAACGCCCGCACAGGCCACTATAGCGGCAATAAAACGAGGGAAAGCCAACACAGACTGCGGTATAACATAATAAAGCCCCGCCTTAACTCTGTTAAGAATACCCTCGCTATAAAGATAGGTAAAAGTTAGGGCGTAAATATAAACGGCAGCAAAAAGCACCAGAGATAAAAAGACCTCGGGACGAGCAATAACCTGCTTAAAAACCATAAGATATGTAAGGTGGGAAGGAGAGGCCTGCTTGGCAATAAGCACGGGAACATCGCTGACATGCGGAGAAACAAAAAACACTATTGCCAGAGCGGGAATTAAATAAACAATAATTATTGCGGGCAGCGTTCTTATAAAAGTCAAAAGGGATAATGCCGTCAGTTTTAAAACAGAAAGCATTTCTTTTGTTATATCCATATTCTATCCCCTTATTTTGTATCTTCCGGTCTGTATACGCTTGGAAAACCATGATTTTTATTTAAACTTTGCCTTACGGTTATGGTTGGCATTCCGCCGCCTTCGGCCGCAGCATCGTGAGGCGCGGGCGGTGCGGGAGGCAAGTCCTCTGGAATATTTACCACGGATTGCGCGACGGCAGACGGGGCTGAAGGCGCGGGCGGAACTACAGGCTGCGCACTTAAAGGCGGGAAAGTGATTTGATCATCTTTCTTAAACTGTCTTAAAGCTTCTTCTCTGTTTAAACGGCCCAAAGCTGTCCTGCGTTCGGTATTGGTGGCTACATTAACGTCAACCGCTTTAATGTTTTTAAACATTTCCGTAATTTCGTGCGGTTGCTGCGAAGGTTCGGGAACATTTAAAGCTGTACCGTGAATATCCTCTTCGTCGCCATAAGGGTCTTCGTCTTGGGGCGGAGTGTTTACCACTTCCAAATTTAAAAACATCACCGTCATGGCAGACATACCGAAAGAGTTAAAGAGAAGCGTGGCAAAAATCATTGCAAAAACAAATCCCAGCAAGATAAAAACTAAACTGTAAAGACCGCCGCCCATAACAACAGAAGCTAAAAGATTGCTGGTGGAAGACGGCATTAAATGAGAAACAAAAACCTTTAACCCAATATTAAGAATAAGCGACCCAAACATATTTATTATGCCTACTAAAAATATCCAGCCCACAACCCTAAGCCAGCGGCCCTTAACCATATAATAGCTGTATTTAAAGGAGTCTATAATTCCCGCGCCCCTTAGCAAAACCGCCATAGGGAAAAAGCTTACAAAAGGCATAACTATTATATAAAGGATAAACAACAATAAAATTGTAGGCAAAAGTATAAGGGGATTTTTAAATAGCAACACGGGCAAGAAACACACCATAAAAACAAGCGCAAGAAGTATACCCGCCCCTAAAAGTATATGAAGAGAGGAATAGACGCGCGCAAGACTTTCTATCACAGGGGAGGAAACGCCGTTTACGCCGTCTTCTGCAAAAAGAGTGAACACAAATACGCTAAAAGAAAAAGCTAAAACCGACAAAGCAAATATTACTATTGCCAAAGATACCGCCGCCAACTGCGGCATATAGGCATAAGCCAAAAGCGAGCCGAAGAATGCGCCAAGCGCAATGATAAAAAACACAATGCTTAGTTTAAATGTTTTCCAAATTGTAGTGAACCAAACAGAAAAAGAAGCTGATAAAAGCTCCCCTATGCTAAGCTGTTCGGTTTTTACTCCTGAAATATTCATATTTATTCTCCCCCTGTTCAATATTCCTAGATTATACATAAAATTAAATTAATATTTAGTAAAATTATTTTATGGATAATATAGAAAAAACAGCATCGCTTTTAATTGCAAATATTCTTAAAAAAGACAGCCCGCTGCATCTGCCTTATGAGAGGGCGGATTTCTTTCCCGATAAAAAGGTAATAACAGACTCTTTTGTAACCTTAAAAGATTTACTTTTTGTTTATACCGCAAAAAGCATGGGCAAAAGCTTTGCGCAGGAGCAAGCTTTATTTGCGGCAAAACTTGCAGCCGTTGCGCAGGCTTTGCAAAAGCAAATAAAAAATACTTACTGCGTTTTCTGTAAAGACCAAAAAGACTGCGTGTTTTGCGAAAACAAGGCGCAAAAAACAGTGCGCGAATTTTTGGAAGAACTCCCCCACCTGCAAGAACTTGCTTTGGGCGATATACAAGCCGCTTATAACGGCGACCCTGCCGCGCAGGATAATTACGAAGTTCTTTTATGCTACCCGGGGTTAAAAGCGGTTACCTTTCAACGTATGGCGCATTTCTTTTATAATAAAGGCGTAAAACTTATCCCCAGACTTATAACAGAATATGCCCACAGCGAAACGGGCATAGATATTCACCCCGGCGCAAAGATTGGCAAGAACTTTTTTATAGACCACGGCACTGGCGTTGTGATAGGCGAAACCACAACAATAGGTAATAATGTAAAGATTTATCAGGGTGTAACTTTGGGTGCAAAAAGCTTTCCGCTGGACGAAAACGGCAACCCCATAAAAAATATTAAGCGCCACCCCGACGTAGGCGATAATGTTACCGTATACGCGGGCGCAACCATTTTAGGCCCTGTTAAGATAGGCAGCGGCGCCATAATTTCCGCCAATACGTGGATAACGGAAGACGTACCCGCCAATATGTATTGCAAGGAAGTCGCCCCCGGCAAAAAGCCGCATTGCTCTATAAAAAAGACAAAATAAAATAAAGTTTAATTTACGCAAAAAACAGGCTTCTTTACAGCCTGTTTTTTTATGCACGGCAGAAAACAAAGATAAACCAAAAAAACTTTAAATAGATACATAAATATACTATACTTTTAAAATATTTCCCACCTTACGACGATAAAAACCACTAACAGACCCCTTGCTTTTTTAACCTGCAAATTATATAATAGATACATAAGCATACTAACTAAGCTGATTTTTTATTCTATATAAAGCGGAGAATTATAATGGCAGAAACAAAAAAAGAAGTACAAAAACAGGACAACACCGAAGCGCTTAAAAAGCTTGATGCTGTTATGGCTAAAGTTAAAGCCGCGCAAAAGATTTACGCGACCTTTGACCAAAAAGCCGTAGACCGCATTTTTCAGGCGGCGGCAATAGCCGCGGCGCGCAACCGCATACACCTTTCCAAACTTGCAGTGGCGGAAACGGGTATGGGCGTTATGGAAGACAAGGTTATCAAAAACCACTTCGCGGCAGAGTACATATACAATAACTATAAAGATACTAAAACCTGCGGCGTTATAAGTGAAGATGATTCCTTCGGCTACAAACAAATTGCGGAACCTATCGGCATCATCGCAGGGGTAGTGCCGACCACAAACCCGACTTCCACGGCTATCTTTAAATCCCTTTTGGCTTTAAAGACCAGAAACGGTATAGTTTTCTCCCCCCATCCGCGCGCAAAAAAATGCACGGTTGAAGCTGCCCGCATAGTATTAGACGCAGCTGTTGCGGCAGGCGCGCCCGAAGGCATCATCGGTTGGATTGACGAGCCTACGGTAGAACTCAGCGACGCGCTTATGCACCACCCCGCTATTAACCTTATTTTAGCCACGGGCGGCCCCGGTATGGTACACGCGGCTTACAGCTCCGGCAAGCCTGCAATCGGCGTAGGCGCGGGCAATACACCCGTTGTAATTGACGCGACTGCCGACATAAAGATGGCGGTAAGCTCCGTAATTATGAGCAAAACCTTTGATAACGGCGTTATTTGCGCAAGCGAACAATCTGTTATCGTAGAAAAATCCGTATACGAAAAAGTAAAAGAAGAATTTATAGCCAGAGGCTGCTACTTTTTAAATAAAAAAGAAAAGCAGGCCGTAGGCGCGCTTATTATGCCCGACGGTCACCGCCTTAACGCGGCTATCGTAGGCCAGAGCGCTTACAAAATTGCCGAAATGGCAAAAATAAAAGTACCGCAGGACGTAAAAATTTTGATAGCGGAATGCGAAAAAGTGGGCGATGACGAAATCTTCTCACACGAAAAACTTTCCCCTATCCTCGGTTTTTACAAAGCGGAAAACTTTGAAAACGCAGTAATTACCGCCGAAGACCTTATTGAACTTGGCGGCGCGGGCCACACCTCCGTACTTTACACCGACGAAGCGAACAAAGCTCATATTGAGCTTTTCCAAAAAACAATGCACACGGGCAGAACGCTTGTTAATATGCCTTCCTCCCAAGGTGCCATCGGGGACGTTTATAACTTTAAACTCGCTCCCTCTCTTACCTTAGGCTGCGGCTCTTGGGGCGGCAACTCGGTAAGCGAAAATATCGGGGTAAAACATCTTATGAACATAAAAGCGGTAGCCGAAAGAAGGGAAAATATGCTCTGGTACAGAGTGCCTTCCAAAATCTACTTTAAACGCGGCGCTTTAAAGCTTGCGCTTGAAGAGTTAAAAGATAAAAAGCGCGCATTTATCATCACGGATAAGACGATGGAGCAGTTCGGCTATGTGGCGCAGGTAAGCGAAGTTTTGGAAAATTTGGGTATGTCTATACGCGTATTTAGCGCAGTTAAGCCCGACCCGGATTTAAGCACCATTAACTCCGCCTTAAAGATTACGGAAATGTTCCAGCCCGACCTTATTATAGCTTTGGGCGGCGGTTCCCCCATAGACGCAGGCAAGATGATTTGGCTTATGTACGAAAACCCCAATATGTGCTTTGACGACATTGCCGCCCGCTTTATGGATATCAGAAAGCGTATCTACACCGTACCCGAACTTGGTAAAAAAGCAACAATGGTTGCCATACCTACCACCTCTGGCACAGGTTCCGAAGTTACGCCCTTTACCATCATCACAGACGAAAGAACAGGCACAAAATACGCCATTACCGACTATGCTTTAACACCCGATATGGCTATTGTTGACCCTGAATTCGTTATGAATATGCCTAAATCTTTAACGGCATTTTCCGGTGTGGACGTTATGGTACACGCGATAGAATCTTATACCTCTATCTTCTCCACCAACTTCACGGAAGGCCAGTCTTTGGAAGCTTTAAGACTTGTGTTTAAATACTTAAAGCAATCTTATGACGAAGGCGCAAAGAACCCCAACGCAAGGGAAAAAATGCACTATGCCGCAACAATAGCGGGTATGTCTTTTGCCAATGCGTTCTTGGGTTTATGCCACTCTATGGCGCATAAACTGGGCGGTTCCTTCCATATACCGCACGGTCTTGCAAACGCCTTGCTTATCAGCTACGTTATTGAGTTTAACGCTACGGATAAACCGACCAAGCAGGGTTTATTGCCCCAGTACAAATATCCTTTTGTAAAGGGACGCTATGCCAAGATAGCCACCTTCCTCGGGATTGCAGATACCGACGAAGATAAAGACGTTAAAGTTGCCAAGCTTGTACAAGCCGTTGAACAGCTTAAAAAGGAACTTAATATACCCGCCTCTATTAAAGACTACGGTATACCAGAAAGCGAATTTTTAGCTAAACTTGACGAACTTTCCGAATTGGCCTTTGACGACCAATGCACGGGCGGCAACGCAAGGTATCCGCTTGTAAGCGAAATTAAGGAACTTTTCCTTAAAGCTTACTACGGCAAGCCTTTAAATTCAATCAAAAAGAAATAAAGCCAAGGGACGCCGCGTTTTGTTAAGGCGCGGCGTCCTTTTAGTTTTGCAACTTCGCAATTACAGGAGAACCCGATGAAGGCCAGAGAAACGCATAAATACGCAGAGAACATCCAGACAATCAAAAGGATGCCGCAGTATCTCAGGCTTTTCAATAAGATGTTGGGTTACGGCCGCGATTATATATCTTCCGTACAAATAGCGCAGGAAACAGGTTTGCGCCCCATACTGATAAAAAAGGACCTTTTAATGGTGGGCGCGCCCGGTAAAACAAAATTAGGTTATAATGTAAAAGGCACCGTAGACGCTATTGAAACTTACCTCGGCTGGCACGATAAAAAAGATGTCTGCCTTGTGGGTTACGGCAAGTTGGGCGCGGCTTTATTTAATTATGAAGGTTTTAAGAAACACGGTTTTAATATTGTTGCCGCTTTTGACTGTAATGCGGAAAAAATAGCGCAGGAAGCGCAACATAATCTTTACCCCATAAATCAACTGACTAAAGTTATACAGGAAAATAAAATTTCAACAGCAATAATAGCCGTTCCCGCAACGGCTGCGCAAGGGGTTGCGGACACTTTGGTAAACGCGGGAGTTAAAGCGGTTTGGAACTTTTCTCCCGTCGATATTAAGGTGCCTGAAGATGTTATAATACAGAACGAAGACTTAAGCGTAGGCTTGGCTTTGTTATGTTCCAGATTAAAAAATTAGAGAATATTGATACAATATAATAGATATGACAAAAAGAAATTACTCAGAACACTTTAAAATGGAAGTGTTGGAAGAAATATGCCGTATGTTTTACGACGGCTCCTTAGAAAAACAAATTAACCATTTACCATACAATATTATCCCCAAAGGTCAGGAAGCTCTGTTCCGCTGTTGCGTATATAAGGAACGCGCGATATTAAAGTTGCGTGCTTTAGCTGCCTTTGGCTACAGCGTAAACGAAATTGACGAAGCTATCCCTTTAAGTGAATACGTCCCGCAAAACCTGCCCGAGTTTGACCACAAAAGCAGTAAGCTGCTTACCGTGCTGGAAAGCGCGTGTTCCGCCTGCGTTAAAAGCAGATATATGGTTAGCGAGATATGTCAGGGCTGCCTTTCCAGAAAGTGCGAAAACAGCTGCAATT
Organism: Elusimicrobiota bacterium; assembly: GCA_023393825.1. Taxonomy (GTDB): domain Bacteria; phylum Elusimicrobiota; class Elusimicrobia; order Elusimicrobiales; family Elusimicrobiaceae; genus Proelusimicrobium. The sequence goes on from JAEXBW010000083.1 coordinate 29,158, forward strand.
TTAACGCCGTAAATGTAAAAGACCATAAAGCGCATATAGATCAGGATAAATGCAAAAGCTGCGGCAAATGCAAAGACGCCTGCCCCTACGGCGCAATACTTAAAATTACTGTTCCGTGCGAAGAAGCCTGCCCCGTTAACGCCATTAAAAAAGACGAAATGGGCCGCGCCAAAATTGACCACAGCCTTTGCATAAGCTGCGGCAAATGTATGGCGGCTTGCCCCTTCGGCGCGGTTATGGAAAGAAGCCAGATTTTGGACCTTTTGAAAGTTATCAAAAAGGCCGATAAGCCTGTCGTAGCAATGATAGCCCCCTCCATAGCGGGCCAGTTTGGCGTGCATATGGAACAGCTTGTAACGGGCCTTAAGATGCTCGGGTTTACTCATATTTACGAAGTCGCCGTCGGCGCGGATATTACCGCCGCCAACGAAGCGGCGGAATTTAAGGAACGCGTGGTTGAAAACAAACAGCCTTTTATGACCACTTCCTGCTGCCACGCTTATGTGAGAATGGCAAAAAAACATATACCCGAACTTTTACCCTTTATCTCCCACACGGCAACGCCTATGCACTACACGGCGGAGATAGTAAAAAAAGAATTACTCGACTGCTACAGCGTGTTTGTAGGCCCCTGCCTTTCCAAACGCAAAGAAGCGCAGGAAGATTCTTTGGTAGATTATGTGATAAGTTTTGAAGAACTTGTAGCAATGCTTAACGGCAAAATGGTTGACCTTGAAGCCTGCGAAAGAACCCCCCTCCCGTACAGACCTACGGTTGAGGCTCTTAAGTTCGGCATCAGGGGCGGCGTCACGGAAACCGTTAAAAAAGCCGCGGGCGATTACGCGGGAGCAATTAAAGAAGAACTTATAACGGGCATAGACAGAAAAACTATGTTCAAACTTAAAGCTTACGCAAAGAGCAACAGCTGCCCCGCCAATCTGGTGGAAGTTATGTGTTGCCCAGGCGGTTGCGTTGGCGGTTGCTCAACAGTTAAACCGATTAAGGAAGCGTCCGAAAAAGTTACAAAGTACGCGGAAGAATCCGGAAAGAAGTTGTAATTTTATAAAGCCCCGTCTAAAAACGGGGCTTTATTGCCTCAAAATGTACAGGGTTAAGCATAGTCTAATAAGCTTAATTACGTCTGGGCCTAAGGACCCAAGTAAAAATAGGGCCAAAGACTCTTTGCTTTTTAACCTCGGTATGTTAGGATAACAGTATAAGTATTGCCTTTAACGAACACTCAGCAGACAGATTTTTTTATGATAATAAGACGGTGCAACAAATTTAATACAGGAAGGATATAAAGTAAATAGATGTTTTGAAATCTCAAATCATAACATACAGGTGCTATTAAAATGAAAAACTCTCTTAACCTCATCAACAGCAAGATTTTACCAGTATTTTTGGCCTTTGTTCTTTTATTCAATTTGACAACAGACGCAGTAGCGCAGTATAAAAGTTTTACCCCTGAAAGAAATCAATATATAAAGCAGTATGCCGCCGTACAAGATAACACACGAGTAGCTAAAGTAAATGTAACGCTTGCCAATGCTTACACGCAAAGCCAAGCGGCATCGGGGCTTTTGAGCTACGAGCAGGTCAAACAGGAAGCCTTGAAACTAAACAATAATCAACCTCTTTCCGAAGACGTAATACAAGCAATATATCAGCAGTATCTCCAAGACGTAAACAAGCAAGACAGCGAAGTAAACAAAGTATTCCAATTATCGAAAA
>JAEXBW010000041.1 GCA_023393825.1 Elusimicrobiota bacterium
CGACAAGCGTAAGTTTGTGCGTAAAGCGGTGGAAATGTATAACAGGCTGGAAGCGCAATATCTAAAGTAATTTATGTAAGTATAAATAAAAAGCCCCGCCTTAAAAGCGGGGCTTTTTAGTGTTTGCTTTAAATGTTTTTTGTGCTGGGGGATATTGTTCTGTCTATATTAATATCTTTAAGATCTATGCCGTAAAAATGTTTTATCGCAGCTTGTGATTGGTAATTTAGAAAATCGTAATATTCTATCTGCAAATTTTCGTTTATTCCTTTGAGCACAAAAAACTTTTGTGCATATAGTATGGTTTTGCCTTCCTTTTTGGCTTGCGCTATTTTTGTTTCGCGTTCCGCATTTTGCCTGTAAAGATTCACATAAGGCACAGTAAAACATGGTGTTACGTAAATAGCATAGAGCAACATAGCAATAAATAAATATTTATAAAAATTTAATCCGTAGGCTTGCTTTAAAAACTCAAGTGTAAATACAAATGCAGCCAGCATAAATAAAGAAGCTGAGTAAAACACTCTTAAAGAGGGGGACGGGGCATTAAATAAAACAAAGGCCAAAGTAAAACTGACACTCCAAAATAATACGGCATAAATAAAGTATTTATTTTTTATAACGGGCGCAGGTTTATCTTTATCTGCCGCACTTAAAACAAGCGCCAATGCGCTTAAAATGGGCATGAACAGAGTTATTGCTACAAAGTCGTTCATGCGGCTAAGGTGTATAAAAATTTTCTTTAAAATGCCGGATTGCTTAAAATCTGCAAAAACCCAATAATCAAGCCTTTTATAAGGGCCCGGGGCGCTAAACAGAAAAATAAGTCCACAAATTATACCTGCTCCGGTATAGTAGAACCAAGTCGGTATTTTAATTCTTCTAAAAAGGCAATATGCAACAAATAATATGGAAAGGCAAAGAGCCATTGGCGCATTATTCTCGTTGCTCATTCCAAGCAATATTCCGCCGAAAAAAGAGATAATATTTATGGTGTAAGAAGGTGGCAAAATATATTTTTTCTCAGCATGCAAACGCAAAAATATTATGTATATTACAAAGGCTAAAAATACCCAACTGTAATTGCATGCACCTCCTATCCACAATAAAGTATTATCAGGCTGGGCGACGGCAAAAATGCAACATAATGCTATAAAGCCGAAGGTATAAAAGTCTTTTAATATTTTAAATTCAGGTAAGCGTAAAAATACCATGTAATAAAGACCAAAAGGTATCAATGTTTGCAGCAAGGTATTAAGACCTAAAAACCATGGCCGTCCCGCGTAAAGCAAGGCATCGTTTATCAAAAGTCCTATTCTGGAGTTTTCGTTAAAATAACCTATAAGATAGTTATCAAAAATACCCTTTATGGAATATGGAAGATATTTAAACTCGTCCAGCCCGTAAGGGCGAAGGAAAGAAAAAGTAAACATAAATATGGCGTAAAGGCAGACAGGTAAGGCCCAAATGAAGTATGTTTTATTTATATTTTTTTTAAACATTCTGATTTTTAAATAATTCCGTTATAATTTTTAAGCCTCTCAATTTCTTTGTTGTTTATAAGCTGTATGCCAAAGTATGCTTCTGTTTTTTCGGCGTCTTTATTTGCAAGCACGTCAAAGAAGGTGATTGAAAGGTTTTTAGTAGGGCCTTTAATGGCAATAAGTTCGTCGCACCACACGGCTGTCTGCATTTGCGCTTTAGCCTTTTCTATAACATTCATTCTTTGTTTATTATCCTTATAAAGCTGAAAGTAGGGCATCGAAAAAAGCGGCAGTATAACGGCAGAGCCTATAAAAGCCGTCATAAAAAGATATTTATAAATATTCAAAGAATAATTTCCCTTTAAATATTTAACAATAAACAAAAATGCAAATATAGAAAACATTGAAGCGCAATAAAACGCGCGCATCGGCGCTGTAGGCTCAATAAAAAGCAACAGGGCGGTGGTGATGGAAAGCAACCAGCAGACAACGCTGCAAATGAAATCTATATTCTTTATTGCCGTCCTTTTTTTATCCCACACGGCAAGGGCCATGCCAAAAAGTGTTATTACCGGCAGCAGGAGATTGGCAAAAATAAAATCATTAAAATTAGGAAAATGCAAAATAAGTTTTTGTTTTAATGTCATATTGCGGAAGGAGTCATAGTGTATTGTATTGGGATTTTTGTAAGGCCCGGGTGCGTAAAAAAGCGCAATAACCCCTGCCACAAGTCCCGTAAGCCCCCAAAAGAACCACGATGGCGTCTTTATCTTTTTAAATTTGCAATAGAAATGAAATCCAATAAAAACAATTACACCCATAGGCCCGTTGCTTTTATTGCTCATGCCAACTATAAAGCCCGCAAAAAGCATAAGGATTTTTGTAAATAAATTATCTGGCAGGGTATATTCGTGTTCTATAATAAGTCTGAACAGGCACAGCACGCTTAAAAATACCAAAAATACCCAACGGTAACTGCACGCGCCGCTTATCCAAAAAACTGTATTTCCCGGCACAGTAACAGCGAAAACAGTCAGCAGGGCGATAAGCATAAAAACGTAAATATCTTTTGTTCTCTCAAAATCTGGCCAGCGCATAAACACAAAAAAGAAAGTGAGTATAACCAAACCAAGCTGTACAAGAGGATTTATTATTATAAAAGACCACTTGCCCAAATATAAAATAATGGTGGTGAATAAAAAGCCTAAGCGGGAGGTGAACTGTAAATAACCTGTAAAATATTCCTCTAAGGCTTTTAAAAGGCTGTCGGGTATGTGGGAGTATTCTTTTATGCCGTAAGGATATAAATAAGAGAACAGAGCAATAAACAGCAGGTATAAAAGACATACCGTTGTCCATATAATAATGCTTATGTTCCTTTCCGATTTGCTGAACATTGTGCCTTCTGCCGCCCATAAACGGGGCGGGATTAATTAAAAGTTAATTCTTTCTTTCTCCACGACAAGCGGGCGTTTTAACACCTGTGTAAGCACGGCGCCCAAGTATTCGCCCACAATACCTATAAAGAAAAGCTGTACCGATGAAAAGAAAAATAAAGATATAAGTATAGGCGCGGTACCCATTGTAAATTTATCCCAGAACAATAACTTAAGCGCCAGATAAAAAACCGCCATCGCAAAACTTAATCCGCTTAATATAAATCCGCCGATGGCCGCTAAGCGCAAAGGTACTTTACTGTGATTGGTAAAACCCACCATTGCATTATCGTAAAGCGTATAAAAATTGTTTTTGGTTATGCCGCGTTTGCGCGCGGGCTGGGTGAATGTAATAAAAGTTTTAGAGTAACCCAGTTCGCATATAAGGCCGCGCAGATACGGATAAGGGTCGTCAATCTTACGCAGCTGTTCTATGACGGTTTGGTCGTAAAGGCCGAAGCCTGTGCAGTTTTCTATAAGCTGCGCGCCCGAGTCGTTTAAAAGGTTAAGCAGCCAGTAATAGGTTTTGCGTATGATAAAAAATATTTCACTTTCTTTTGTCTGCGTCTTTTTGCCAAGAACTATTTTATAACCCTCTTCCCATTGTTTAATAAAGTCGGGTATCATTGATGGCGGGTCCTGCAGGTCGGAAGCCATATAAATAACAGCGTCGCCGTGGCATTGCAATATGCCGTAATAGGGCGAGCGTATATGCCCGAAGTTCCTTGCGTTTGCGATAACTTTTAAATGTTTATCTTTTGCGGCAATTTCTTTAAGTTTGGCCAAAGTTCCGTCGGTGGAGGCATTATCTACAACCAACTGTTCCCAGTCGTATTTATCCTGCAATTTTTCCATTTCTTCTTTAACGCGGGCGTAAAGTTCCGCCACATTATCTTCTTCGTTAAACGCGCTGGAAATTATTGATATTTTCTTTTTCATTTAAGTTTTCTCTCAAACACAAATTTTTTGTTAAGCCCGTAGCCCAAAAAAGCCAAAGGCAAAACCAAAATAATGCCCGAAACATATAAATTTTTAATCCCGCCCAACTCAAAAGCTTTAAGGCAAAGCACATTGCACAAATACACTACCGCGTAAACGCCAAAGAACCGTGTCAAAAGCCTGTTGTCGCCGTTTTTAAACACAAGCAGGCCGATAGTCTTAAAATTAAATAATACGCCTATAATGGTAGCAAAAAGCGGCGCAAAGATATAATTGCAACCCAGAAACACAAAAAAAGCAAAAGCGCAATACCCGAAAACCGTATTAAGCGCGCCCACAAAAAGAAAGCGTACAAACTGTTCGCTAAGATGTGTTACCCGCGCTATAAATTCCGTTAATCCGCGCATAAAAATCATTGCTTTTTGCATAATATAAAGTTTAGCAG
>JAEXBW010000060.1 GCA_023393825.1 Elusimicrobiota bacterium
AAGAGGGTTATCCCTATGGAACAAATATTGTCTTTAGTACATATTTACCTTGATAAAATTAACGCCTTTATATGGGGCGCGCCAATGCTTGGCCTTTTGCTGGGCATAGGCATATACCTGACGGTAAAATTAAGATTTATACAAAAATATACCTGGCAGGCTATAAAGCTTTCGGTAGTAAAAGATGACTCCGAGGGCATGGTAAGCAATTTAGGCTCTTTTGCCGTTGCTATGGCGGCCACCGTCGGCACGGGTAATATTATAGGCGTGGGTACCGCAATAGTATCAGGCGGCCCCGGCGCTCTGTTTTGGATGTTATTTGCAGGATTCTTCGGCATAGCTACAAAATACGGCGAATGCCTTTTAGCCGTAAAGTACCGCGTGCGCAATAAAGACGGGGAAATTGTTGGCGGCCCTATGTACTATATATCCAAAGGGCTTAAAATGAAACGCCTTGCAATATTATTTTGCGTAGGCACGCTTATTATGGGCGGCGCGGACACGCTGTTGCAATCCAACTCCATCGGCGAAACTTTAATGCAAACCTATCACCTGCCGCACTGGGTATGCGCTTTGTTTATAGGCGGGTTTACGGGTATTGTAATTATCGGCGGCGTAAAAAAGATAGCAAAAGTGTCGGAGCTTTTGATACCTGTTATGGTAGTGTTTTATTTAATTTCCTGCTCTTATATAATTTTCTCCCACATCTCGCAAATTCCGTCTGTTATAGCATTGGTATTTAAAAGCGCGTTCAACTTTAATGCCGTTGCGGGCGGCGCGGTGGGCATTACCATTAAAGAAGCCATACGCTTTGGCATAGCGCGCGGGATATTTTCTAACGAGGCGGGGCAAGGCTCCGCGCCCATTGTGGCCGCGGCGGCAAAGACGCGTAACCCCGTAAGACAAGGCTTAATTGCCAGCAGCGCGGTATTTTGGGATACGATGATAATTTGCACAACAACAGGCCTTACCGTTTTACTGGCGGGAGATTGGCAAAGCGGCACCAAATACGGCTCTGCCGTTATAAGCGATGTGTTTAAGCAAATACCATATATAGGGCCTTTTGCTTTGGCTTTCTCGCTTTCTATTTTTGCTTTTACCACGCTTGTCGCTTGGTATTATTACACGGAAAAAGCTTGGGAATTTTTGGCAGGCAATAAATATAACACATACCTTAAAGCAGCTTGGGTGGGCGGTTCGTTTTTAGGCTCTTTTACTACCGCAAAATTTATTTGGACTTTGGGAGATTTCTCCGTAGCTATGATGGCTATACCAAATATTATCGCGCTTATCCTGCTTAGAAAGAGTATTGTAAGTTCTACAAAACGCTTTTTAAAAGCGGAATTGGAAACAGCAAACAATATGTAAGTTTATTATCGTAAATATTTAACCCCCGTCTTAAAAGGCGGGGGTTTTTATTTTTATTTTTTATCTTCAAATAATTTTTTATTGCGCAGCAATCTGTGGTAAGTTATGGCAAAGCGGTGGACTTCGTCGCGGATTTCCATAATAAGCTGTAGCGCGGGGTCGGCCTTATCAAGTTTAATACTTTCGGGAGAGTTGGGGATAAATATTTCCTCTTCCCGCTTGGCAAGAGAGATTATATTTATATCCAAACCCGCTTCCTTTACCGCCTGCAAAGCAAAGCTTAACTGGCCTTTGCCGCCGTCAATCAAAAAGAGGTCTGGTCTATCCGCCTGCGGCAGATTTAAAATTTGTTTTATGCGCACGCCCACGCATTCGCGCATCATCAAAAAGTCGTCTCCGCCCGTTGGCGGCAGGGGTGATTTTATTTTAAAGCGGCGGTAGTGCGCTTTATGTTTTTCCCCGTCTACAAAACACACCATTCCCCCCACGGCTTCTTTGCCGTAAAGGTGAGAGTTATCAAAAGCTTCTATGTGGCGGATTATTTTTTGGCTGCCCAAAATTTCGCTTAAGCGTTTTAATTTTTGAGAGGCTTCCATCTTTTTTGTAAGCTTATCGTTTCTATATTCACTTACGGCTACGCGCTCTTTCATGTGGGCGAGCGCGGCAATAAAATCCCTGTATTTTGCAGCCTCTTCGTAGCGCATATCTGTGGAGGCGGCCTTCATCGCGCGGTTTAATTCTTTTGTAAACTCCGTAAAATTACCGTCTAAAAACATTTGCACGCGCATTGCGGTAGCGCGGTAATCGGCAAAGGATATTTTGCCGCAGCATGGCGCGCTGCATTGGTTGGTGTGATAATACAAACACCCTTGTATCTTTTTTTCGCTTAGCGGTTTGGTAAGGCTAAAGTTCCACTTACACGGGCGAAGCGCGGCAAATTTACTCTTCCATAAAAACTTAAGCAAAGCTTTTATATTTGATATTTGCGGGTATGGGCCAAAGTAGGCGGCCCCGTCGGGCTTTGGGTTGCGGGTTAGCGTTAGGCGCGGGAAGTCCTCCTGCAGGGAAAGCTTTAGATACGGGTAAGATTTATCGTCCTTTAACATACTGTTAAAGAATGGCTGATATTGTTTTATAAGTTTTTCTTCCAGCAGCAGCGCGTCGCGTTCGCTTACGCAAACAATAAAATCTATCTTTGCTATTAAGGGAACTAAGCTGGGTATCTTCCACCCGCGCGAGGCTTGCGCACCCGTCTGAAAATACTGATGCACGCGCGCGTGAATATTGATAGCTTTGCCTATATAAATTATTATGCCTTGGCGGTCTTTCATGATATAAACGCCTGGCTTTTTTGGCAGAAGATTTAAATTAAGTTCCATAAAGTTATTATATTTTTTTTGGCGACTGCCTGCGGCCGATGCTAAAAAATGCGGCAAAAGTGTTGGCCTAATTTTTGCACCAGCTAATAATAAAGGAATGATTTGAGAGAAGGATATTGCAAATAATATTTTTTTATTAATGTAGTCTGTGGTAGCGCAAGTCTGGCATACGACACGCGTGATTTGGCGAGGCTGAGGCTATTTTTTGTTTTCTTGTAAGCGCGAAGTATAAAGAAGAATGGGAGCGTAGCGACTCTCGATACTTTAGCGAGCAAAAAACAAAAAAGAGGCCGGCATACGACAAATTGCTAGCCTCTTAAATCTTAATAGTGCAAATCGTTTTCTAAGTATTTTGCGCAGTCCCAAATCAGAATGTTGTCAAGCAGAGCAACTCGTTTTGCAAGTATTTTTGCTGTTCCACAAAATTGCGTGATTTGGATATATTTGAGGTTAGTTTATGTTTTATTTGCCGCAAGGTATATCAAGAGAGGGGTGGAACCCCCGAATATCCGATGCGGCAAAAAAACTTAAAATAACCCAAAGATAACAAATTGCTAGCCTACTCAAGCCAAGTAGAGCAAATTCTTTTGCAAGTATTTTGCGTCAAGGCACGAAGCAGGGAGGGAAGGATACCGTGAGTGGCTGGAAGCCCGTGTATCTGACCGACCGAAGCGACAAAGCATTGCCGCAAAAGACGCCGCAAAACTACCGTTTTAAGCGTTGATCAAGATAAGACTTAAGATCATTAACATCATTAGAATGAAACACCGCTTCCTGATAAGTAATCTTATTTGCAAGATACAAATCGCCCAAGCTCTGGTTCATCGTTATCATACCCGCTTTTTGGTTGGTCTGCATAACGTGTACAAGCTGCTCAATTTTTCTATCCCTTATCAGTGCGCGGGAAGCAGGCGTGGCTAAAAGAACTTCTGGCGCTAATATGCGGCCCTTTCCGTCGGCCGTGGCTAAAAGCTGTTGTGATATTACCGCCTCCATAACAAAGGATAATTGCGCGCGGGCCTGTTCCTGCTGGTTTGGCGGGAACATATCAATAATACGGTTGATGGTTTGCATAGCGTCGCTGGTGTGCAGGGTACCAAAAACCAAGTGGCCCGTTTCGGCCGCGTTAAGGGCCTGCTGGGTTGTTTCTAAATCGCGCATTTCGCCTATCAAAATTACGTCGGGGTCTTGTCTTAAAACATATCTTAAGGCGGAGGCAAAGTCTTTAGTATCTTGTCCCACTTCGCGCTGGTTTACAATGCTTCTTTTATGTTCGTGGATGAATTCTATCGGGTCTTCCACCGTCATAATGTGATAGCCATAATTTTCGTTAAGAAAGTTTATCATACTGGCAAGCGTTGTTGATTTACCAGAACCTGTCGGCCCCGTAACCAAAACCAAACCCTTGTTTAAATGCATAAGGTTATCTACGGCAAGCGGCAAGCCCAACTGGCGGAAGGTTTTAAAATCAAATGGAATAGACCTTATGGCAACGCCAACCGCGCCGCGCTGCCTGTATACGTTTACTCTCATGCGTCCGAGATTTTTAATTGAGAAAGCAAAATCCAGTTCGTTAGTGGTTTCAAATCTTTGCTTTTGCTCGTCGGTCATAATGGAGTAAATTAAAGATTGTGTTTTTTCCGGCGTTAAGACTTCAAAAGGAGTGGCAAATAATTTACCGTCTATACGCAAAACGGGAGGAACGCCAACGGTAAGATGCAAGTCGGAAGCGTTTTTCTCTTTCATTAATTGAAACAATTCATCCATCAATATCATAAAAACTCCTATTTAACCGCAAGTAAATCCATAGTTATACCGTTAAGCCCGCCCGTAACAACGCCCTTTTTAATATCTACCCTAAACAGGTAGACAATAGGCTCGGCGCGCACTTTGCTGGCAGTAAAATCAACGACATAAGTATCGGCGTAAAGCGGGCTGGAAGACCAAGCCGTCTGATACATTCCCCCGCCGTAATTTTTATTTAAAAAATCCGCTATTGTTCCGCGCGATTCATCTAAAAGATATTTCTTTACTATTTCCTGCGCTTTCGCTTTGCCCTGCTCTGCGTCCTGCTGAACTATAGCCCCATTCTCGTGTGCGATATCGGCAGTTTTAACGGGCGCGGCTGGTTGCTGTGCCTCGGGGGAGGCAATGCCTTCTTCCAAACCCTGCAATACGGGTTTTGCCGTCTGTTCTTCTTTCTGCGTCTGCGCGGCAGGCAAAGCGGGCTTTTTATCTTCTTTCTTATTTCCGAAAAAAGTCATAAACAAAGCTATGCCCGTAAAGAGGAACATAGAAATTACCAAAAGGTAAATTACATCATTTTTAGGTTTTTTATCTTCCAGTCTGCCGTCGGAAGAGCTTATTATTTTGCCATTGGTAGTGGGCATTATACCGCCCGCCACTCTATCGCCCGCGGAAGACGGGATAAGAGGTTCTTCCTCCTGCTCCGCCTGTACTGCGGCGCGAGGTTTTTGTTCCTTAACCTGCAAAAACGGGGAGGACGGCTCCTCTTTTATCAACTCGCTGACTTCGGCTGTCTTCATTTCTCCGCCGAACGGGAAAGGAGCATCTGCTTCTTCGGCCGAGTGATTTACGGGTTTTTCTTCCGCCATGGAAGAAAAGAAAGATTTTTCTTTAGAAGAAGCCTTGTTTTTTAAAGCTTCCTCGGGGGTAGGGACTTCTTCCCCGTCTTGCTTTATATGAACAACACCGCTGCCTGCGCCAAAAGTTTCAACAGGCAAAGGCGTTTTAACAGGGTTTTCCGTCGGGATTTCTGCCGCAGGTTCCTGTTTGGCAATAGGAGCGGGCTTAGCTTTTTGCAAAGCAACAACAGGCGCGGACTTTAAAATAACAGGCGCGGCGTGTTCTTGTTTCTGTCTGAAAATTGTGCCTTCTTTATCGCTTTCTTTAGCCGCCGCTTGCGCGGGTTTCGCCGCAGACTTAACGGGAGAAACTAAAGTAAAATCTTCTTCCCTGAAGGACTGCAAAGGTTTTTGATTTTCTATAACGGCAATAAGCGGGTCCGCAGGGTGCGGCTTCTCTTCCGTTTTCTTTATTTCGGCTTTAGGTTCTTCTTTTACTTCCGCCTTAGGCTCTTCTTTTACAGTTTCTTTTACTTCCGCTTTAGGTTCCTCTGTGGCAAGCACAGCTTTGGCGGGAAGTTCTTCTAAAAGATTATTTTCTAAAGGAGCGTTTAAAGGGGATTGGGTATGTATTGTTTCTTCGGGAGAAACTGCCGCTAAAGCTGCATACTCCGCAGATTCCAAAGGTTCTTTATGCTCGGCAATTACAGCAGGCTTAGCAACAGCAACAGGCTGGGCAACAACAGGCGCCTGCACCGATACTGCAGGGCGAGCGGCGGCAGTTGGAACATCCTTAACTACGGGTTTAGCTTTGACAACGGGTTCCTCTTTAATAAAAGGAGCGAAATCCTCCGCATACATTGAAGGGATTTTCCAAAAGGTTTCGTCACCGCTGTTAGGTTCGGGACAGACCAAGACCTCGGCAGAAAAATCGCTGTCTTGTGCAATTTCCTGCGCCGAAAGAGGCCCCAAAACATCTCCGCCTTTAAGATACCAATACCTCATCGCTCTCCTTTTACTGCCTGTTTAGCACAAAGATAAAGCTGCTCCCATCCTTTTTAATACCATATCTTTACCCATGTATTCAAGCATTTTAAATAAAGTGGGTCCGTTTGTTCTGCCCGATACCGCAACGCGGACGGGGTGGAAAATCTGCCCTGCTTTAAGTCCGTTTTCTTTTGCGGCTTCACGCGCGGCGGCCTCAAGAGTGTGTTCGGTAAAGTCCTGCAAAGCGCCGTATTTGGCTATCATAACTTCAAGCGCTTTTTTGGCCGTTTCCGCCTTAAAAACTTTATTTACGGCTTCTTCATCGTATTTAACTTCGTCGGTAAAGAAGAAGCTGATAAGGTCTGGAATTTCTTTTAAAGTTTTATATTTTTCCTGTTCAAGCGCAACAATATTGCCAAGCGTTTCATCGCTTATGCCTTTAGCTACGCCCGCTTCTTCTATAAACGGTTTGGCTTCTTTTAAAAGCTGCTCTTTGCTCATCTGTCTTATATAATCGCCATTCATCCACATAAGTTTTACCGTGTCAAAAACAGCGGGGCTTTTTTGGCAGCCTTTAATATCAAATTTCTGTTCCAATTCCCCTGCGGCAAAAAGCTGCTGGGAATCAGGCGTACTCCAACCCAAAAGTGCGAGATAGTTTATTAAAGCTTGCGGCAAAAAGCCCTGCTTTTTATATTCTATTACACTGGTATCGCCATGGCGTTTGGAAAGTTTTGTGCCGTCGGGGCCGTGTATCATGGAAAGGTGGGCCATAACAGGCGCTTTCCAGCCCAAGGCTTCGTACATTCTTATCTGGCAAGGCGTGTTGGAAATATGGTCGTCGCCGCGGATAACGTGCGTCATGTCCATAAGGTGGTCGTCTATCACGCAGGCAAAGTTATAGGTGGGATAACCGCTGGTTTTTTGTATAACCAAGTCGTATAAATCTTTATTTGCAAAGCTGACTTCCCCGCGGATTAAATCGTTAAAAACGGTTTCGCCTTCCGTAGGCATTTTAAAGCGCACAACGTATTTTTTGCCCTGCGCTTCAAGTTCGGCCTGCTGCTCTTTTGTTAAATTACGGCACTTGCCGGGGTAGCGCGGGGGCAGATGCTGGGCATGGGCCTGTGCGCGCATTTCTTCCAACTCTTCGGGCGTGCAATAGCATTTATAAGCTTTGCCTTCCGCTATAAGTTGATCAATATATTTTTGGTAAAGTCCGCTATCTGCGCGGACAGCCTGATAGTAAGGGCTGTGAGGGCCTATTTCTCTGCCGTCGGGCATCGGGCCTTCGTCCCAGGTAAGTCCGGCCCACATAAGGCCGTCAAAAATAGCTTGTGTTGATTCCTGCGTGGATCTTTCTTCGTCGGTGTCTTCTATCCTTAAAATAAAAGTGCCGCCTTCTTTTTTAGCAAAAAGATAATTGAAAAGCGCTGTCCTAAGTCCTCCGATGTGTAAATGTCCCGTAGGGGAAGGAGCAAATCTTACTCTGATTGTCATATTAAAAACCTCTTAATTATTCTATAAATATATTATACTTATTATTAACTGATTTAGCCAAGCCGCGCGCTTGGGCTTTTTAACCGTTTAAAAGGAGCGTTTTATGTCAGTAAGAATTATTGCGACAGGCGGTACCTTTGACAAAGAATATAACGAACTTACGGGCGAGCTTTTTTTTACAAAAACCCATATAAATGACGTGCTTAATTTAGGCAGATGCAAGCTGCAGGTAAAAATTACCCCGCTTATGCTTAAAGACAGTCTGTTTATGACGGACGACGACAGAAAAGAGATTTTGGCCGCCTGCAATAAAGTTAAGGAAGGCCATATAGTTATAACCCACGGCACGGATACTATGGAAGTTACGGCGCGCTATCTGGGCCGCCACATAGAAAACAAAACCATAGTTCTTACCGGCGCGATGATACCTTATAAATTCGGCTCTTCCGACGGTATTTTTAATTTAGCAAGCGCGCTTTCTTTTGCGCAGGCTTTGCCTTCGGGCGTTTATGTGGCGATGAACGGTAAATTGTTTACCTGTGATAATGTAACAAAAAACAAGAAACGCGGTGTCTTTGAATCTAAAAAATAATAATTTGGTAATGATAATGTTTTTTTTAATACTCACTGCCGTCCTGCTGGCAATGCAGTACATAGCCTTGCTTTGGACCGTAACAAACACCTCATATATAAGCAATAATTTTTGGATAAAATTACTGCCGCTTGTCTGCACCGCCATTTTTATGTTTACTGCGGTCTATACCCGCACATCGCAAAGCGCCTACGCAACGTTATTAGCGCAGGCAATGTACATTTGGCTGGGAACTGTTTTTATTTGGTTTTGCGTATCTATGGGTTTTATGTTTTGCCAGATAACAGCGGGATTTTTTAAGGTGTCGGTTGTGCAAAATTTAAGCCTTTACGCGCTGGGGTTAAGCATTGTTTTATCTCTGGCGGCAATAATTACGGCGCAGCAAATGCCAAGCGTAACCAAAGTTGATATAAAAAACCCTTTTTCAGAAGGAAAAGCTTTAAAAATAGTACAGGTTTCCGATACTCATTTGGGCATAGGCGTAAGCGTAAACAGGCTTAAAAAGCTTACCGCGCTTATACAAAGCTTAAACCCCGATATTATTGTTTTTACGGGTGATATTTTTGAGGAAACTCATTTGCGCCCGCAGGAATATACCGCCGCGCTTAAAGCATTAACGCCGCGCTACGGTAAGTATGCGGTTTTAGGCAATCACGAATATTACCGCGGCGCGCAAAATAATATAGACCTTTGGCGCGATGCCGATATAATGCCTTTGCTTAACACCTCCGCACAGGCGGGCGGCATAAACATAATAGGCCTTAACGACGTAAAAACATCACATATAAGCAGAGAACAGTTTACCGCGTTGCTTGCCGCAAATACCGATAACAATAAATTTAATTTGCTGCTTTCCCACACGCCGCTTTATTTTGAAGACGCCGCAAACAACGGCATTAACCTTATGTTAAGCGGTCATACGCATAACGGGCAGATATGGCCTTTTAACTATCTGGTAAAGTTAAGCTTTAAATATGCGCACGGTTTATATAAATATCAAAATTCAAACATTTATGTAACTTCAGGCACATTTTTTTGGGGTCCGCCTATGAGGTTGTTTACCAAAAACGAAGTTGCACTTATAACACTTTCTTAAACTATGAAAAACTATAAATATTTTTTATTTTTAACTCTCTCCCTTCTTCTTTCCGCGCCGCTTTTTGCGCAGAATCCGCAAGAGGACCTTTTGACAAAGGATAAACCTAAAGCTTACAAAAAGGAAGCCGCGCGAGCGCCTGCTGCCGTCGTAATTACTCCAAATCAAGAAATGCCTGCAAAGCCGATAGCTTTTGAGGACTTAACCTTAGAACAAAAGTTAGCACAAACCATTTTTATAGCGGTGGACGTTGATACCGCCGCCAAATATAAAACCGCCATACAAAAAGGTCTTGTGGGCGGCGTGCTGATACAGTGGGGCAATTACTCGCTGGAGCAAACAAGAGATTTAATAGCAAAACTGCAAAGCTGGGCGGAAAAAAGCCCCTCAAAAATACCGCTTTTGGTATCCATAGATTACGAAGGCGGCACTGTTTACACCCCCGTAACTTTGGGCTTTCCGTATCTGCCCACCAATATGATGCTTGCCGCCGCGGATAATTTGGAAGATACAATAACTCTTTTCTATATCGTCGCTTTGGAACTTAAAAGCGTGGGCGTACATATAAATTTTGCGCCAGTTATAGACGTTAATATAAACCCCGCAAACCCGATTATCGGCGTAAGGTCCTTCGGTTCCGATACGAAACTTGTAGGCAATATGGGCCTTGCCCTTATAACGGGTATGCAAAAAGCGGGTATTATGGCGGTGGCAAAACACTTCCCGGGACACGGGGAAACCTATCAGGATTCCCACCTTGCGCTGCCGCATCTTTCCGTAGGAGAAGAAGAATTCAGACGCGTACATTTGCCCCCCTTTAAGCTTGCCGTTGATAACGGCGTTATGGGCATGATGACGGCGCACATAGTTTATGATTTTATGGATAAAGATAATGCCGCCACCTTTTCCCCCACAATACTTAAAGGGCTTTTAAGGGACGAGATGGGGTTTAAAGGTATTGTAATTTCCGACAGTCTTGATATGGCGGGCGCGCTTAAAGGAAGCGATATTATAACGGCCGCCGTAAAATCCCTTAACGCGGGCGTGGACTTGCTGCTTACAAGCAAGCGCGACCCCATTCGCACACACAAAGAAATTATGGCGCAAATTAATACCACAATCCCGCAGGCGCGCGTGGAAGACGCCGCAAAGAAAATATTTGAACTTAAACAAAACCTCGGGCTTTTTGACAAGGACATAAAACAGGCGGATATAAAATCTTCCGCCGCAGCTTTTGAGTACTTTGCAAAAAAACTTACGGAAGAAGGTATTACCGCTGTAAAAACACAGGCGGGCGTAATACCCTATACCAAACCAAGACGCGCAAAGGCTAATGATGACGGTTCCTTTGAAGTAAAAAAGCAAAAACTCTGTTCTGTCTTTTTCTCCCCCGCGCGCTTTGCCGACCAGCTGCCCGTTATAAATACTCCGTTTATGGAAAAGGGTTGGCAGGTGGAATATTTTAACGCGCATATGCGCCCCAAACAGGCCGATATTGACCGTGCGAAAAGATGCATGAGCGACGCTGACCTTGTTATCTTAGGCAGCCTGCAATGGGCCGATACGCCGATAGACAGTCAAAAAAAGGCCATAGACGAATTGTTGGAAAGTGATAAAGATATTATTTTACTTTCGCTTATGAGTCCTTACGATATTAAGTTTTATCCGCAGGCTAAAAATGTTATTGCCATGTACGGCGCAAATAAACTTTCCGCCCGTACGGCGGCAGATATTATACTTGGCAATATTCCCGCTAAAGGCAAACTGCCCGTTAATCTTGATTACGAAATTAAACAACCGCAACAGCCGCAAATATAATTTATCCGCAAAAGCAAAAAGCCCCGTTTTTTATAACGAGGCTTTTTTGTTTTATGTAAAAACTTTTTATTTTTTCTCTTGCGCTTGTTCGCGTTTGGCTTTAATAAACTCGTAAACGGCAGGCAGTACGGAAATTATTATTATCGCCGCAATAACATAATGGAAGTGTTCCTGCACGGCTTTTGTTCCCGCAAAAAAGTATCCGCTTAAAGCAAAAACCAATACCCACAAAATAGCGCCAAGAACGTTATAAACCGCAAAGTGTATATAACCCATTTTGCCGATGCCCGCAACAAAAGGAGCAAATGTTCTTATTATCGGTATAAAGCGGGCAAGCACTATGGTTTTGCCGCCATATTTTTCGTAAAAACTATGGGCGGAGAGCAAATGTTTTTTGTTAAGCCAAAAGCCCGTATCTTTATTAAATATCTTGGGGCCGATATATTTGCCCGCGGCGTAATTTACCGCGTCGCCAAGTATTGCCGCCACTATCAGTACAACAATAACATGGGGCAGTTGTATGGAAGAGCCTGCAACAGCGGCAAGCGCGCCAACCGCAAATATTAAAGAATCCCCGGGTAAAAAAGGCGTTACCACAAGGCCTGTTTCGCAAAAGACGACAAGAAAAAGCACGGCATAAAGCCATAGCCCCATAGAGGCGGCCATGGCATTAAGATGCACGTCTAAATGCAAAAATATATCTATAATCTGCGGGATAAATTCCATTAATTAGCCTTCTATTCTGGGGAATAACGGCGTGTACTTTTCTATCGGGCCGGCCTTAAGACGGCGTGCAATTTCCGCCGCGGTATCGGGCATAAAAGGAGCAAGCCACACCGCCGTATATTTAAGCGCGAAGAGGAGTTCCAAAAGAACTTCTTTCGCTTTTTGCGGGTCGGTTTTGGCAAGGGTCCAAGGCTTTGTTTCGTCTATATATTTGTTCATATAGCTCATTAAAGCCCATGCCTTATCCAAGGCTTTATCAAACTCTAAATTATCCATGTGCGCGTTAAAAGCCGCATCGGTTTCTTTAGCTTCATCTAAAAGATTGCTTGAAACGGTGCAGGTTTGCGGTATTTCGCCCACGCTCTTTGCCGCCATATTTAAAGTGCGGGAGAGAAGATTGCCAAGGTCGTTTGCCAAGTCAGCGTTAAAGCGTTTTTTGAAAGCGTCCATACTAAAATCGCCGTCGCCGCCAAAGGGGACTTCCCTAAAGATAAAATATCTTAAAGTATCAACGCCGTATTTGGCGGTAATATCTCTGGGGTCAATAAAATTGCCGAGGGATTTTGACATCTTTTCCCCCTCAATAGTCCACCAGCCGTGCGCAAAAACTTTTTTAGGCAAAGGCAAACCCAAAGCCATCAAAACGGCGGGCCAGATAACCGCGTGAAAGCGGAAGATTTCCTTGCCGATTAAATGCACGTCGGCGGGCCAAAGTTCGTCAAATTCCACGGGGTAGTCTTTATATGCTTCAAGCCCCAGTTTTTTGCCGTAACCTGCGGCGGAAACATAGTTAATTAAAGCGTCAAACCAAACATAAATTGTATGGTCGGGATTGGACGGAACGGGTATGCCCCATTTAACTTTTGTTCTGGTAACGGAAAGGTCGCGAAGGCCGCCTTTTACAAAGTTAATAATTTCCGACCCTCTGAATTTAGGGCTTAAAAAATCGGGGTTGCGTTCGTAGAACTTAAGCAAATCGTTTTGATAGGCGGAGAGTTTAAAAAAGTAAGTTTCTTCCGTTATCTGCTGCGGCTCTTTTTTGTGTATGGGGCATTTGCCGTCAACAAGTTCGCTTTCGTCAAGGTAAGCCTCGCAGGACATACAATATTTGCCGCTGTATGTGCCTTTATAAATATCGCCTTTCTTAAGCAGAATTTCGAAAATTTCCTGTACCACGTGTTCGTGGCGGGGCTGGGTTGTGCGGATAAAATCGTCTTCTTTAATATTCAAATCTTTCCAAAGCGTTTTAAACTTTTCGGCCATATTATCCGTCCACTGCTGCGGCGTTACGCCCGCATTGGCGGCGGAGCGTTCAATATTAGCGCCGTGTTCGTCAGTGCCTGTTAAAAAGTAAACATCCTGCCCCTTAGATTTTTTATAACGCGCCAAAATATCGGCGGCAAGCGTGGTGTAGGCATGGCCTATGTGCGGCTCTGCGTTAAGATAGTATATGGGGGTGGTTATGTAAAATTTCTTATTCATTTATTACTCCTTTTTTTAAATCTATATTAAAATTATCGCAGGCTATTAAAGCCGCTTCCAGCACTAAAGAAGGCGATACATTTCTGTTTAAAGCCTTTTTGTAAAAAACTATTTTGGAAAGTAATCCGCCCAAAGCGTTCCTTTTTTCTTCGTCCTGCGCCTGCACCCATTTGCCGTGCGCGTTTACGCTTAACATATCAAGCGCGCAGGAAACTTGGCTTCTGGATACGGCTAAAGTTCTGGAAAGGTTCATAGCCGCCTTTGGGGCAAAAGTTATGCCGCTTTCAAGCGGGGCAAATTCCGTCAAAATATCAGCCGCCGCAAAAGCCTTTGCACTGGACCCCTGCGCGTAAGAAGCCGCATCACGCGCGACGGAAGATTCTATATAATTATCCGTCAAAATATTCTGCACGGTTTTACTGTCCAGCGGCGCAAAACCCACAGCCTGACAGCGGGATTTAATTGTGCTTAACATAGCTTCTTTTTTGCTTGAAATTAAAATCCACACCGTATTGGGGGCTGGTTCTTCTATAAATTTTAAAAGCGCGTTGGCGCCTTCTTCCAAAAGTTTTTCCGCGCTGTCTATTATGTAAACTTTCCACTTTGCAAACACGGCCTTTTGCTGGCTGGCTGCCGTCAATGCGCGTATAGTATCTACCTTTATGGTTTGCTGCTTTTCAAGTTCTTCTTTACGAATTACGGCCTGCCACGCAAAATCCGCAAAAATAATATCGGGGTGGGTTCTGGAATCTATATGTTTACAATTCTTGCAGATACCGCAACTGTCGCCCTGCTCGCGCGCGGTAGCGTCAAGGCAGTTTAAGGTTTTAGCAAATTCTAAGGCTGTTGTGGCTTTGCCCACGCCTGCGGGGCCAAAAAAAATCATCGCGCGCGGCACACGGGCGGAGGTTATAAAACCCTTAAGTGTGTCTATCGCCTTCTGCTGGCCCGATATTTTTTTAAAACCCATAAATTTACGCCTTAATGATACTGCTTAAAATATTGTGTCTTTCCAACTCGTCCAAAACGGATTGCTGTATTTCCGCAACGGGCCTGTCCGCATCTATTATTACGGTATTTTCCATTTTAGAGGCCAGCTCTCTGTACCCTTGGCGCATTTTAAGGCGGAAGGCTTCGTCTTCCTGCTCTAATCTGTCGGAAAATAAGTATTCCCCGCGTTTGGTAAAGTATTTATCGGACATTATAAAAACAAGGTTAAGGTCAGGCTTAAGGTTAAGCGTCGCAATGCTGTTAAGTTTATTAATAATTTCCATATCAATGCCGCGTCCGTAACCCTGATACGCGCAGGAAGAAAGTGTATAGCGTTCGCAAATAACTGTTTTGCCCGCCTCAAGCGCGGGTATAATTTTTTGCTGAGTATGCTGGGCGCGGGCAGCTTCGTAAAGTAAAAGTTCGGCCATCGGACTGACGGTGTTTGTAGGGTCAAGCAATATACGGCGGATTTCTTCCGCTACGCTGTCCCCGCCCGGTTCGCGGGTTATAACCACTTCCGCGCCGCGTTCCGTCAGGTATTTATTTAAAAGGTTGGCCTGCGTGGACTTGCCGCCGCGGTCGGGGCCTTCAAAAACTATAAATTTGCCTTTATATTCCATATTGCCTGATTGCATAGTTAACACCTGCCGTTGTAAGATAGAAGAACGGTAAAATACACCGCCGTAAAACA
This sequence comes from Elusimicrobiota bacterium, assembly GCA_023393825.1. GTDB lineage: Bacteria > Elusimicrobiota > Elusimicrobia > Elusimicrobiales > Elusimicrobiaceae > Proelusimicrobium. The sequence continues at coordinate 15,218 of JAEXBW010000060.1, forward strand.
TTGGCGCGCCGCTTGCGCACGCTGACAAAACACAAGGTTTTTTAAAACCCGCGTTATATTAAAATTTAACAAAACTTCTTTTTAAATTCTAGCACTTTTTGGGGGTGCTAGTCATACCGCAAGGGGCAAAACAGCCTTTTTACGGTAAAAAATCCGTTTTTACGGCATAAAACCGCAAAACCTTAAATAAAATAATTTTTCCCTCCGCGCCACCCTCCGCCGCGCAAACGGAAAACCCAAAAAAGCGCACTTGAACAGAGCCTCAAGATATAATAATATTAAGTATCTGACTATTTAAATTTCAAAGGGGTTTTATGCCTTTACGTTTTACCGCAGGCGCGCAGAAAGTTGTGCTTATCGCGCAGGAAGAAGCCAAAAAGTTAAATCACGATTATGTGGGTACGGAACACCTGTTATTAGGCTTAGCCTATGCGGAGGGTGAGCTTTCGTCCAAAATTTTAACCGCGCTCGGCGTTACGGGCGAAAAAATTAAACAGGAAATTGAGCAGCTTGTCGGCGTTGGCGACAACCTTGTAATGCTGGCGGAAGTCCCCTTTACCCCGCGCGCAAAAAAAGTATTGGAACACTCTTTTGAAGAAGCCCAAATTATGGGTATGCCTTTTATAGGTACAGAGCATATTTTGCTTGGCATAACTTCGGAAGAAGAAGGCGTTGCCGCAAAAATATTAAGCAATTTAAGCCTTAACGGGGACCTTATCAGAGCAGTCGTACTTAAAGCCGCAAGCGATAATAACCCCTCAAACGATTTTGAAGCGGAAGAAGATGAAGAAGAAGAAAAAGAAAATACAGCTTCGTCCTCTCCGTTCAGCCCTGCCGCCGCCGCGCAAACGGCTACAATGGCAAAACCAAAAACCAAAACCCCGACGCTTGACGAACACTCGCGCGATTTAACACAGCTTGCTATTGAAGGCAAGCTGGACCCTGTTATCGGCAGAGAAAACGAAATTGAGCGCATCACGCAAATCTTAGCCAGAAGGACAAAAAATAACCCCGTCTTAATAGGCGAACCGGGCGTAGGTAAAACCGCCATAGTGGAAGGCCTTGCGCAAAGAATGGCAGGCGGAGAAATTGCCGACGTTTTGCATAATAAACGCCTTGTAAGTTTGGATTTAGGCTCTCTTGTGGCGGGTACAAAATACCGCGGAGAGTTTGAGCAACGTCTTAAAAATATTATAGAAGAAGTTTCCAAAGCTAAAGATATTATTTTGTTTATTGACGAATTTCACACCATAGTCGGCGCAGGCGCGGCGGAAGGCTCTATGGACGCTTCTAATATGTTAAAGCCCGCACTCGCGCGCGGCGATATGCAGTGCATCGGCACAACAACCTTTGACGAATACCGCAAATATATAGAAACGGACCCCGCATTGGAACGTCGCTTTCAGCCCATTACGGCGGAGCCGAACACCGTTGCGGAAACGATAGAAATTTTAAAAGGCCTTAAAGCCAATTACGAAAAGCACCACGGCGTAAAGTTTACCGACTGTGCGCTTGAAGCCGCCGCAAATATAGCCGACAGGTATATTACCGACAGAGCAATGCCCGACAAAGCAATAGATTTGTTAGACGAGGCAGGCTCCAGAGCGCGGCTTAAAAATTCCCTTTTACCGCAGGATATAAAAGAGAAAGAAAAAGAATTGCAGCTTCTTACCAAAGAAAAAGATGCCGCCATAGCTAAGCAGGAATATGAAAAAGCCGCAAAGCTTAGAGATGACGAAGAAAAACTGACAGCCGACATTAAAAAAGCGAAAGAAGAATGGACAAAAAAACGCAATAAGCTGCAAACAACCGTGTCGGAAGAAGATATAGCTGTAGTCGCATCTAAATGGACGGGCATACCCGTAACGCGCTTAACGCAAAGCGAAACGGAAAAGATTTTGAAGATGGAAGAATACCTGCACGAGCATATCATCGGGCAAGAGGAAGGCGTACGCGCAGTTTCCTTAGCCATAAGACGCAGCAGAACAGGCCTTAGCAACCCCAACAGACCGATAGGCGGCTTTTTATTTTTAGGCCCCACGGGCGTTGGTAAAACAGAGTTGGCAAAAACTTTAGCCACATTTTTATTTGGCGACGAAGACGCAATGGTGCGTATTGATATGTCCGAATATATGGAAAAGTTTGCCGTATCCCGCCTGATAGGCGCGCCCCCCGGATATGTGGGCTACGAGGAAGGCGGACAGCTTACCGAAGCCGTCAGACGCCGCCCCTACAGCGTTGTGGTTTTAGACGAATTTGAAAAGGCCCACCCCGATATTTACAATATCCTTTTGCAGGTTTTGGACGAGGGTATGCTTAGCGATAATTTGGGCCATAAAGTTAACTTTAAAAATACGGTTATAATAATGACGTCCAACGTAGGCGCGCGCGAAATTGCCTCAAACGGCGCAAGGCTGGGCTTTACGCCCGAGGCTAACGAAGCCAGAGAATACGCCGATATGAAAAAGGGCGTTATGGACGAAGTTAAAAAAACATTCAATCCCGAGTTTATTAACAGAATAGACGAGATTGTTGTGTTCCACTCGTTAAACAAAGCCCACATGGCAAAGATTTTGGATTTGGGTATAGAGGATATAGAGGAAAAACTTTCCGCCCAGCAGCTTAAAATAAAACTTACGGATAAAGCCAAAGAATATCTTATCAACCGCGGCTTTGACCCTAAGTACGGCGCAAGACCCCTGCTTAGAACGCTGCAGCGCGACCTTGAAGACCCTCTGGCGGAGTTTATACTTGTAAGCCAATATCCGCCCAACACAAGCATTACGGCGGACTATGATGAAGAGGGCAAGAAAATAGCTTTCAGCGCGTCAAAACCGCGCGGCGCAAAAAAGTGCAGCACGACATAAAATAAATTTAAAAGAAGTAAGGAGGAGCAAATGACGCAATCAAACCCGGAAAAGGCCAAGGCTTTACAGCTGGCATTAAGCCAGATAGAAAAATCCTTCGGCAAAGAAGCAATTTGTAAATTAGGCGATAACACCGTAAAACAAATAGAAGCTATATCTACAGGTGCGCTTTCTTTGGATTTAGCCTTAGGCATAGGCGGCATACCGCGCGGCAGAGTGATAGAAATTTACGGGCCTGAAGCAGGCGGTAAAACAACTTTAAGTTTGCACATTGCGGCACAGGCGCAAAAGGCAGGCGGTACCGTTGCCTTTATTGACGCGGAACACGCGCTTGACCCCGTATACGCGGGCCTTATAGGCGTTAATATTGACGAACTTTTAATCTCCCAGCCCGACAGCGGCGAACAAGCCCTTGAAATTGCGGAAAAACTTGTACGCAGCGGCGCTTTGGATTTGATTATTATTGACTCCGTTGCCGCGCTTGTTCCCCAAGCCGAAATTGAAGGCGAAATGGGCGACGCGCACGTAGGTTTGCAGGCAAGGTTGATGTCCCAAGCTTTAAGAAAATTAACCAGCTTGCTTGCCAAAACAAAAACCAGCATTATTTTTATTAACCAGTTAAGGCAGAAAATCGGCGTAATGTTCGGCAATCCCGAAACTACCCCCGGCGGTCTTGCTTTAAAGTTTTACTCCTCCGTCCGCTTAGACGTACGCAAAATTGAAAATATCAAAAATGGCGAACACGTTATAGGCACAAGAGTAAGAACAAAAGTAGTAAAAAATAAAGTTGCGCCACCTTACCGTCAGGCAGAATTTACAATGTTACACGGCGAGGGGATTTCCAAAGAATCCTGCCTTATAGATATGGGCGTGGAAAATAAAGTTATAGAAAAAAGCGGAAGCTGGTATATCTATAACGAAGAAAAACTTGGCCAAGGCGCAGATAATGCCAGACAATACCTTAAAGATAACCCCGAAGTCGCAAACGAAATTGAAGCGAAATTAAGGGCAATGTTTATAGGCACAGGCTCTATCCCCACCAGCGCGAAAGCAGCGGCAAAAGCCGCCGCCAAAGAGCAGGAAGAAGAAACACCTGTTGAAACAAAAAAGAAAAAATAAATTTTCTTTAGAAAACACAAAAAAGGCTCTTTTAAAAAAGGGCCTTTTTTATTTCTGTCGCCTCCTATTTTGTAATATATAGCTATGATATTACTGGAAGAATTTAAAAATCATCTTTCTTTTGAGCGCCAACTTTCCAAAAATACTATTGCCGCTTACGGGCGGGACGTAAAACAGTATTTGGATTTTTGCGGGGCAAACAATACCCCGCCCGAGCGCGTACTGCCGGAATTTATTGATACCTATATATACCATTTAAAGGCGGAGCAGACGCTTGCGCCTTCAAGCGTGTTCCGCAAGACGGAAGCGATAAAAAGTTTTTATAAATTTTTAATGACGGAAAATGTTTTAAAAGAAGACCCTACGCGTTTTGCACTCTCCCCGCGTTTGATAAAAAAGATACCGCAGCAACTTTCAGAAGCGGAGATGGACAAACTGCTCTCCTTTCCCCCGCGCGACTTTAACGAATGGCGCACTTATTGCATAATACACCTGTTTTACGCGACGGGGATAAGAGTGTCGGAGCTTATCAATTTAAGGTTGGAAAATGTTAATACGCAGGACCGTTGGATTTTGGCGTTCGGTAAAGGCAGAAAGCAGCGTTTTGTACCGCTGCACGCGCAAGCCTGTGAGGTTATAGAAAGTTACCTTGCCCAACGTCAGGCAACATTTGCGGCGAAGGAAACCGACAGCGAAATATTTTTAAACAGAGATGGCAAAAAGGTAAGCCGTATAACTGTGTGGAAAGATATTGAAGCTTTAGGTAAATTAGCGGGCATAAACCGCCGCGTACACCCGCATTTATTCAGGCATACTTTTGCGTCGCATATGTTAAAGGGCGGGGCTGATTTAAGGTCGCTACAGGAAATGCTGGGGCATGAAAGCTTAAACACAACGCAGATTTATACTCACGTTAATGTGGCGGATATTAAAGCCAAGCATAAAAAACTCCACCCCAGAGGGTAGGCTGTTGACCTTATCCGTTGCCAAAGCCCCGCGTGGATTTTCAGATTTTGAGTAAATTTTAATTTTATTATGAGCGCGAAGTATAAAAAGTATGGGAGCGGAGCGACTCTCGATACTTTAGCGAAGAAAAAATTAAAATTTGCCAAAATATGGAAAGATGCTAGCTTAATTTTGCGGCAACAGAATACAATAGTATGTTACGCTACAATTTCTACGCGGTTACCTTCGGGGTCTAGAATAATACTTTCAAAATACCCATCGCCCGTAACGCGCGGCAAACCCGCAACAGTGTAACCGTCCTGCGCTAAAGTATTTGTAAGTTCTATAACCTTTTCGTGAGAGCCGACTTTAAAAGCTATATGGCAGTATCCAAGCGTTTCCTGACGCGGGCGAAAAGAAATATCTGTACGCTTCATCAGTTCCAAGGCGCAACCGCCTTCAAAAGAAATAAAATACGATTCAAAACCTTTAGCGGCATTTGTGTATTTTTGATTTGAAGTGCCGCCAAAGTATTTTATGTAGAAATCTTTAAGTTTATCAATATCTTCAGACCATAAAGCTATATGTGCTATTTGCATAAAAACTCCTAATTGCCAAAGGTGTGATTGGGGTTATTAATGGCACAAGCATAAGCATCGCCAAACGC
>JAEXBW010000127.1 GCA_023393825.1 Elusimicrobiota bacterium
GTGTATTCCAGCTATTTTGGCGTTATAAGCAATCAGGCGTTCTTTGGCGGGTTGATAGCAGGCCCCGTTGTAGCCGCGCTGATACTTATACTTATTATGAAGCCTATTAAAAAGTGGATGGGCGACATACACTAAAAGTTATTTATGCAATTACTAAAGGCACTATCGGATTTTCGGTAGTGCCTTTTTATTTATAACAATTGATTGTTTTATTTTGCCTCAACCAAGCCTTTATCTATGGTATATACATTTTGTATGCCGATGGATTTTATAAATTCCATATCGTGCGAGATAAGAATAAATGCACCGGGGTAATGCGTAAGTATTTGTTGTATATGTTCTCTTGTTTGCAAATCTATATTATTTGTAATCTCGTCCAACAAAAGCAATTTTGGCACTTTGCAGGCAATCGCGGCAAGGGATAATCTGGCCCTTTCCCCGCCGGAAAGCGTATCGGCAGTGGCGGTTACTTCCTCATTCTTCCTAAATAAAAAATTATTTAAGTGTTTTCTTATGTCGGCGTGGGACCAAGCTGGTACAAGTTTGCCTATTATGTCAAGCGGCGTATTTTTGCCGACGATATTGCCGTAATGCTGGTCCAGTATGCCTATATCGCACTCGGGCGGGGTTTGCCATTGCCCGCTAAGGCGGTACTTTGCGTCAAGTATGGCTTTAAACAGGGTGGACTTGCCGCTGGCGTTGTCCCCTATAATTGCTATTTTCTCGTCCCCGAGAAGGCTTAGATTTATGTTGTGTAAGATTTCTTTGTCGCCGTAGCCCGCCTTGCCGTCCATAATAAAAAGTACCGTTTGATTGTCGTGCGCGGCGGAAAGGTTGAAAGAGGGGGTAATTTGCTCCGTCAGGCCAAGCTCTTTTATTTGGCTGTTAATGTCCTCTTTCTTGCCAAATATCCCGCTGGTTTTACGGCCTGCGGTTTGCTGCGCTTTGCGCTTCATCCCGCCCGCAATTATTGGCGACCATTTACCTTTGGCGGCGGCGGCTTGGCCCTGCTTGCGGCTGTTGGCGGCGCGTTGCTGCTCCTGCATAAGTTTTTTGTGCATGGCCTTTTTTTCTTTTTCTAAATTGCCCAAAAGGCCTTCCAGCGAGGATAATTTTAAACGCAACTGCTCTTTGTAATGGTCGTAATTACCGCTGAAAATATGTATCGCTCCGTTATCTATATGCCAAATTGTATTTATTTGCCTTAACAGTTCGGGGTCGTGGCTGACGACTATAAGAGTATTGTGGAACCTTGCCAGCATACCCATCAAAGATTTGCGGTTGGAAATATCTAAATGATTCGTCGGCTCGTCTAGCAGCAGTATATCGGGATTGGCGGCTATGGCCGCGCTTAGAGCCTTGTTAAAACGCTCGCCGCCGCTTAGGTTTGCATAGTCTTCAATAACCTGCGGGACGTAAGACACGGTTGCGTCGCGCGGTATTTCTATATCGCCCTCAACGGGGGAGGGTAGATTTCGCAGGGCTTTTAAAAGACTGGTTTTGCCCGTGCCGTTATTGCCTATTATGGCTATTTTACTGCCGCTGGGGATAACGGCGGAAAAGCCCTCAAAACAAGTTTTGTGGGGGAAAGAAAGGGAAAGATTTTTTAATAATATCGGTTTGTGTGCTGCCATAAAAAGAGCCTCCTTTAGGAGAGTAAAAATTAAACTATGTGCCGCGTACGGCGTAATTTGGTTTATTTTTTACAAATGATCATTGTTTTATGGCCCTCACTTTTGTGGTAACTGCTTTGTTTTGTGATGTCTTTTGTTGAAAGTTTTATTACTATACTTTTATTCTATCAAATTATTTTTGTTTTTATCATAAATCCAGAAAGCATAGAGGCTGATCCTTGGTATTTTGAAAAGAAAGGTTTACCAATGAGATATTTTTGATAAGTATCATAAAACCATTCTGGTTCATTCTCATCTTTAATTATTGATATTTCCTCATTTTCTAATATAATAATTGCAGCCTGTTTTAATTGGTCCATAAAAAGCTTAGACGGAGTAAGAATTTTATTATAGTTTTCGAATTCTTTAATAATAATTTCAGGGTCTTTACTTTTTGTAATAGGGCCTAAATGTATCATGGCTCTTAAAAATAAAGATGGTAGATTATCAATTGTTCCAATATCTTTTAATTTCTCATTAAGGTCTTTTTCCATTTTTTCCAATATTTCTTTTGCCATTAAAAGATCATTCCTTTTGGACTCCTTTTTCATATATTGAAATTGAAGTAAAAATTGTTCTCTTTGTTCATCTAATTGTTTAGATTGTAATTTCAAACTATTATAAAACCAAACAATAGCTATGAATGCGGCAGATGTCGCAAATACAGTCCCATAAGCAGATAACTCATTTATTGGCATATAGAGACAGAACGGTAGCGGAAGTAGTAGAAAAACAATTGTTAACAACCATAAAAGGCTGACACTATTGGAATTATTTTCTTTCATAAATTAACTCTATTAAATTAAATTTGTGATAACTGTCAATTAATGCAGAGAGTTGTTGTAACTAAAAAGAACCTCATATAGCTATAACTCTTTAGAATATATTTACCATCCTATTCCTTTCTTTTTTTGTCGTACGCTGCGGCGGAAATATCACCATCTAAAGACAAAAGAAATGTAAATATTAAAGTATTACGCCGTCTCTAAATATGGAAATTTCTTTATAAGAATACTTTTCGTTATTGGTTTGCACTTTGCCAGATGCCAATGCCAAAATATAATCAAACAGTTTTTCTGTCGCTTCATCAAAGTTTGTGCCTTCCAAAACTATGCCCGCGTTAAAATCTATCCACTGCTTCTTTTTGTTATATAAATTACTGTTGGAAGATATTTTTACCGT
>JAEXBW010000062.1 GCA_023393825.1 Elusimicrobiota bacterium
GATATAACGAGGCTGATGAATTTTCCGTAAAACATTGCTTGGAACTTTTGGAAAGCGGCAAAAACTGCGCGCTGGTTTCCGACGCGGGAACCCCTTGTGTTTCCGACCCGGGGTGGAAGTTGGTAAAGGTGGCGCGCGAGAAAGGTATCAAGATTACGGCCCTGCCCGGCCCCAGCGCTTTAACCTGCGCTTTAAGCGGCGCGGGAATGGGGGGCGGCGGGTTTACATTTTTGGGTTTTATGCCAAAAAAGCAGGGCAAAACGGTAAAACTTCTTACTGCAGCATTTGCTTTAGAGCGGCCTGTGGTTGTGTATGAATCGCCCTACAGAATAGTAAAATTTTTGGATTTGGTTACAAAGAACTTCGGCCCTGCCGTGCGCGTTGTTATAGCGCGCGAACTTACTAAAACTTTTGAGGAATGGCTAAGCGGAACAACTGCGGAAGTTTCCGCCAATTTAGCCGCGCGCAAAAAGATACTGGGCGAATTTGCCGTTGTGCTTGACGCCCGCCAAACAGAGGCGCAGGAAGAGGACGAAAATGACGGAGATTTTTAAACTTAACGGCCTTTGTGAAGCTGACCGCAATCATATAATAAAAGCCTTAAAGCAAGGCGCTTGCGCCGTGCTGCCTACCGACACTGTTTACGGCGTTACCGTTTGCGCGGACTACCCCGCCGCTTTAGATAAATTAAATAAAATAAAAAACAATCCCGCAGATAAGCCCGCGCAGGTTTTATGTACTTTTAAGCAGGCTTTTGACTTGACTGTGGCCGATAAAGCCTTTACCGCCGTCGCGCAAAAATTTTGGCCGGGGGCGTTAACGCTTGTGGGGCGCAGTTCTGCAATGGGCGCGGCGTTTTTAAACGGCAGTCCTACCATAGGCCTGCGCGTGCCTGATAATGCTTTTGTACTTGGCATAATGGAAGCTTTGCAAAGCCCGCTATTGGCCAGCAGCGCCAATATGCACAGCGACCCTGTTTGCTCCAACGAAGAAGAAATACTTAAAGTTTTTGACGGACGGGTTGACATTATTGTCTTAAACGGTAATATAAACACAAGGCCTTCCGCCGTTATTGACTTATCCGCAGGCGGGGTTAAGGTTATAAGAAGCGGGGAATTGGACGCGGCGGAGATTGAAAAATTGGTGTCTGAATATAAATAATTTGTTACTATAATTATAGCTATATGTTTATAAACACTCTGATAATCTTTCTTGTAGCAGCTCTGTCTTTTATTTTTGCCAAACTTGTTTGTCAAAAAAGAAGAGAACGGGCCTTATCTTCCGCGCATTCAAAATACATAGAGCAGATAGAAACTTTAAGAACTCACCTTGTTAAAAAAGTTAAGGTTTTGGAAGATACCGTAGAAAGCCTTTCTTACACCAATAAAGAATTAACCCGCCTTAACGATATTAAATCTAAATTTATGTCCATAGTCGCGCACGATTTAAAGCAGCCCCTAACCTCTGTGCAGGGTTATGCTTCTATGTTAAGTGATGAGGCTCAAAACCCCGCCGATAAAAAAGCTTTGGAAAATATAATTAAATCTGCCGATAATATAAACCATCTTATGAGCGACTTGTTAGACGCCGCAATGATGCAAACGGGCAAGCTGCAAATTACCGCAAAGGAATTTGTTTTTAACGATTTGGTGGAAGATATTTACAATCAGTACAGCATCATAGCTAAGCAGAAAAATATAGTATTCAGAAAGGTAGACTTTCCTGTGCCGATGCGCATTGTAGCCGACAGATTTAGAATAGGGCAGGTTATAAGCAATCTGATAAATAATGCTTTTAAATTTACGCCTGTTGGCGGCGTGGTGGAAATAAGATACCTTAGAGAACAAAATCACATAAGAGTTATGGTGGTGGACAGCGGGTCCGGTTTAGTACATTTGGAAAGAGTTAAAATTTTTGAAAAATTTCAGCAGTCGGAAGCCTTGGCCGAAGAGTTAAGAAAACTGGGCTGGGGCCTTGGCCTTTCCATAGCGCAGGATATTATAGAAGCCCACAACGGTGCGATAGGCGCCGATAGCGCGGGCCTTGGCAAGGGTTCTGTTTTTTGGTTTGCCATACCGTTGGACCCTAAAACCCCCATTAAAGTTAATGTGGTGGAATAGCAAAAAAATAATTTAATTTACGCAATAATAAAACCCCCTCGCAAAAGGGGGTTTTAAATTTATTCGGGCCTGTACCCCGGATTCTGTTCGCGTCGTTAAACGCGCGGAAACCATTTATCTGTGCGGCCTACTTTGCCTTAGCGTACGGGCAGTACATCGGCTTGTTTGGCCTTGCTCTGAACGGGGTTTACCATGCCGTTTGCATTGCTGCAAACGCGGCGGGCTTTTACCCCGCCATTTCACCCTTACTGCCTAAGCAGCGGTATTTTTTCTGTTGCACTTTCCGTCGAACGGGGATATGGCCCCGCCCTCCCGCGCTTTCGCGCGGCGTCCTGCCCTAAGAGTCCGGAAGTTCCTCCCCGTCTAAATTGCTTTAGCCGAAGCGGTTTCCCGTCCCGAATACTTATATTCTATAAATTATTAAGGTCAAAAAGTTCAAGTTGTTGAGGTTCCTGCAGTTCTTTTTGTTTTGCGGGTTGCTTTTGTACCTGCGCGGGTTCAGCCGCAACGGCAACTTTTTTAACCGCTTGTGGGGCGGGCGCGGGTTGTGCAATTTTCACCTGAGGTGCAGGCATTTTTGCGCCTTTTAAATACTTGTCCATGGTGATATTACACATAAGGTCCGCTTCTTTATTTTGTTCGCGCGGAACGTGGTTTATGTAAATTTTAAGACGGGCGGAAAGCTGTTTAATTTCTGCCATAATTTCTTGCAGCTGAGGATTTTTAATTTTATATTCGCCCAAAAA
>JAEXBW010000131.1 GCA_023393825.1 Elusimicrobiota bacterium
TATTTTCCACACCCGTCATATTATCTTCAAAGTCGTACTTTTGGAATGCGCCGTAAGGCACAAACCAAGTGGCGTAATATTCTTTCTGCGTAATTTCAGACGTGCCAAAAGGATTTTTATTTAAAAATTTATCGTATTTGGAAAGGCTGTAGCTGTTCTTTGTGTTATAGTAACGTCCGTCTTTGCTAAGCATTACGCCAACCCTGTTTAATATGGAGTTGCTTATTGTAATATTGCTTAACATCGCGGCGTTTTGCGCTATGGACGCGCCTAAAACCGTAGGGGTAAAATTATTTGTTTTATTTGCCACTACGTGGTGGGTATCGGGCTGTGTAAGCGTGTACTCAAATATGGGGCCGTAATAAACTTTGCTTGTGTCAAAAGCAATATTAAAGCTGTTGGATATCAATATCGGCAGTGTAGCCGCGCCCGTGGAGTCGGTAAGAAATCTTACTCCCGAAACATTCAGATTGCCGCCGCTTACTGTCCCCGTCGCTTCTATGGTATCGGCGACTTCATTCCTAAGGTCTATATCAAGTCTTAACCAACCTGAACCCGTTTGCGTGTAGTTGGAGTTAATTGTAAGGGCATTTAATGCTCCCGCCATCATATTAAATGTTGTGTTTTGCGCAGTAAAAGCAGACGGGCTGAAGGCGACATTGCCAAAAATACCTATCGTACCGCCATAGGCGTTTATTGCTCCGTTAAACCCTGTCATTGAAGTGTGGAAGTTAACCGCGCCCGTTCCTGCGGCTACTCCCGTGGGGATATGCAGGTTTTGCGCATTGGTTCCGTTTATGTTAATTTCGTTTGTACTGTCGCCAGTTATCGGGTCGTAAAAGTTTATCGGGCTGTTTGTGGCGTTAAGGTTAAGTACGGAGGAATTGGCCATGTGTATTGCGTTTGCGCCGCTGCTATCAGTATTGCCGCTAAAGGTCATTCCCGCCTGAGAAACAATGGATAAAGTAGTTCCGTCTTGATATACGGCCCCGCCTAAACCCGTTGCGCTGTTGCCCGTAAAAGAACCGCCGCCGCTTATCAACACATTACCGTTAGAGGCAGAGTTTGTCGTATATAAAGCGCCGCCGTTACCCGTTGCGCTGTTGCCCGTAAAGTTCATACTTACGGCTGATATGCGGCCCGTGTTATAAATTGCGCCGCCGTTTACTGCTTTATTGCTTAAAAAGTTAACAGCGTTTGTTGCGGTTACGGCGCCTGTGTTGTAAATTGCGCCGCCGTCGACAGTAGCTTCGTTGCTGTCAAAGTTTGTATTTGCCAAGGCAAAGCCGCCGCCGTTATAAATTGCGCCGCCGTTTGCCGCTTTGTTATTGGTAAAAGAAGATTGTGATATTTTTGCAGCGGTAGCATTGCTCATAATTGCGCCGCCGTCAGTCCCTGCCGTATTTTTGTCAAAGGTAAGGGAAGAACCCTCAAAATCATCCAATGCAACCAAAGCGCCGCCGTCGGCAGTGGCGGTGTTTTTGTTAAATGTGGTAGAGGTAAGCTTTAAACCTTTTCCCGCGTCAAATATTGCGCCGCCGCGGGTTGCTTTATTGTCGGTGAAAGTGGAAAGGTCTATTGCCAGCGCGCCTGTTCCTTCGTGGAAAATAGCCCCGCCCATACCTACCGCTGTTCCGCCGTCTGTTGATGTGGCTGTCGCGCTGTTATTTTTAAATGTAGAGGAAGAAATTTGAACGCTCTGTTTGCTTTTTGTGTATATCGCGCCGCCGAAGGCACTCACATTGCCCGTTGTGGAAATATCTGCCTTGTTATCTTCAAAAGTTACATTGCTTATTGTTACGGTGGAAATTGCCGTAGGCGTAGGAGGCGCGGTGTTTACGTTAATTTCTATTGCGCCGCCTCTGGCGTTTTGTCCGCTTACCGTGGCCTTGCCTTCTTTAAGTGTAAGGGTGTCAACTTTAGCTGATGGAGAAGTTATGTTAAAAAAAGAGCTTGTATTGCCGCCCGATAAGGTATATTCCGTTATTGGGCTGCCGTCTGGCGGATTGCTTTTTATGGTAATTTGGCGGGAGATGGTGTGGGGCGCCGTAACAGTAAAATCGTCTTCTATGTTAATTGTATCAACTGTAGTTGTGGCAATTGCCGTTGTCAGTTCCGCTTCATCGGTTACGGCAGCTTCGGCTGCTTTTAAATTTAAGGGCAATATTGCCAGAAGGGCAATTACTAAAAAGGCTGTTTTAAATTTTGTAAACATAAATTCTCCAAGGCTCGTCCGCGCGCGTACGCACGTAATGTATACCAAAGTAATAACTGTATTATATCATATTGATGCAGAAATACAGGGAGAGGTTTTAACGGCCGTTTTAAGTGCTTTGACCGTCTTATTTGCAGGGCAATAAAAAACCGCAGGCTTTTAAAACCCGCGGTTTTATTTTAGGGCAGAGAGGCTTAATAATTGATTTTTCTTATTTCAAAATATGCCTTTTTGTATTTGCATACGGGGCAGAGTTCGGGGGCTTTTTCGCCTTCATAGGTAAAGCCGCAGTTGCTGCACTGCCATACAACTTTTTCGCCTTTTTGGAATACTTTCTTTTCGGTTACGTTTTCAAGAAGTTTTTTATATCTTTCTTCGTGTTCTTTTTCTATTACGGCAACCTTTTCAAAAAGGAAGGCAATATCGTTAAAGCCTTCTTCGCGCGCTTCTTTTGCAAAGTTTGCGTACATATCGGTCCATTCATAATGCTCGCCCGCTGCCGCGTCGGCAAGGTTTACTGTTGTTGTGGGGATTTCGCCGTCGTGTAAAAATTTAAACCATAATTTTGCGTGTTCTCTTTCGTTCTTTGCGGTTTCTTTAAATATTTTGGCTATTTGTATGTATCCTTCCTCTTTAGCTTTTTTGGAGTAGAAGGTATATTTATTTCTTGCCTGAGACTCCCCTGCGAAAGCCGCCATAAGATTTTTTTCTGTTTTTGTGCCTTTAATTTTCATTTTTTATTCTCCTTATTTCTTTTGCAATGTTTGCAAACACCGCGCAGAGTAATATCACACGCGGTTACGAGATAATCTTTATTATTATTTATTTTTCCCAATGCCGCATAAAGATCCGAGGTTTGCTCTATATCCTCTATGCGGGAACAATTTTCGCATACAAAATGGCAATGATTATGAGTGTGATGGTCAAAGTGTTCGCTGCCGTCCAGCCCACTTAACTTTTTTATAATACCTTCTTTTGAAAGCAGATTCAAATTGCGGTAAACGGTACCAAGGCTTAAGGCAGGATTATCCTTTTTTAACAGCGCGTAAATATTATCCGCCGTAGGGTGTAGAGGGTTATTTTTTAAGGCGTTAAAAATAAGTTCTCTTTGTTTGGAATATCTCATAATCTTATTGTTAGTAATAGTAACTATTACTATTATCTAAAAAAACAAGCAGGCTGTCAACATTTATTTTTATATTATTTATCTAAGGTTGTATTTTAAAGATTACAGGGGTAATTATGATAACTTTTTTGCTTTTTTTACTTTTTGTCTGCTTTGCCGCGGTAAGCATTGCTTTGTTTAACAGGCTTTGCGCCGCGGAAGATAAAATTGAAATGATTTTAGCTAAACTTAACACGGCTTCCGCCGCCGCGCCGCAGGCTGTTTACAGCAATAATCCTCAACCAAATAAGGCGGAAGAAAAACCTAAAGAAGCCTCTTTTGAAGAGCTTTTGCAAAAGCAAAAAGAGAGGGTTATGCCTGCCAAGCAGGAGTATGCGCCCCTTTCGCAAGCTGTCCAACAACCAATGCCCACGCAGTCCGCAGAGGCCGCCCCCGCGCCCGCTAAAGAGCCTTTGAGCGCGGCAAAAATATTTTCCGCCGTGGGCGGGTTTACGTTGCTTTTGGGCGTAATTTTTGCCTTTAAATATTATCAGGATAGTATCCCCGCCGCCGCACGTTTTGGCGCATCTCTTTTGTTTGGTGCCGCTCTGCTTGGCGCGGGATTAAAGAAGAACTTAGAATCTGCCAAAGCAACCGCAGCTACGCTTTGTGGCGCGGGGCTTGCCGTTATATACGCGTCTTTTTACGCGGCTTATGCCTTTTATCATATTATTCCCGCCAGCCTCGCCTTTATATTTATGGCGGCTACGGCGGCATTATCCTTCCCCGTATCAATAAAAAAAGATTCCCCTTATATAGCAAGCTTAAGTGTCTTAATTGCTTTTTTTACGCCGATGCTTTTAAGCAGCGGAAAAGATATGTACGGCTTTTTGTTTGCTTATATTGCCTTTGTTAACGCGGCCGCTTTTGCCGTGGGCTTATACAAAAAATGGCCCGTTGTTATTCGCCTCGCTTTAATATTTACTTTTATTACGCAACTTATCGCCGCTTTAAAAGGTGCGGCGGTGGACTCCTGCGCAATGTTTGTGTTTTACGTCGGGGCTACGGCTTGGGTGGCGGCAAAGTTCGGGCAGGAAGTCGGCGTGCCAAAAAAGACCTTATCTTGGTTTATGTACTCCAATATTTTATTGACGTCTTTTTATGTCAGCCGCCATATCGGGTTGGAAAATATAATAAAAGTTTTCTCCTTTGTTTTCTTCGGGCAGATGCTTTCAGGCTTTTTGATGCGCAGGGATTATTCTTCTTATAAAACGGTTTTTAATATCACCTCCGCCACGGTTTTTGTGCTGTTGCTCCAATATTTTAACGCGGGAGTATTTGCGGATATGTTTTATCTTAACGCAGTATTCCTTTGCGTGTTTTCCGCGATAACATTATGGGGGGATTTTGCCCAGCCCGCCGTGCCAGAGCAATCCGCCAAACCAGCGGGCCTCGGTTTTATG
>JAEXBW010000017.1 GCA_023393825.1 Elusimicrobiota bacterium
GTATCCGATAACACCGCCTACGCGCCGATAGTGGCGGATAAAGATTCCTTAAAAATAGAAGGCATTGTAAGAAGCGTTTTAAAAAGGGAAATCTAGAGCAATCTACGGTTTTCCTTTACAGGCAAAGGGCCGTTTCCTTTTTGGAAGCGGCCCTGTTTTTTATTATTTTATCACTTACAAATCTTCGCGCATTATCTTTTTGGCAAGTTGCCTTTTGGCTTTTGTTCTTGCGCGCTTTATTCTTGTGCGGGCCTTTGTCTTTTTGGCGGGTACGGCCCATTCGTCGTGTTTAACGTGTAATGTTTTATCCATAGGCACATTATAATATTTCTTTTCGCGCCCCGCAAAAAACGCAAGCGCAAAGGCTCGGAAAAACGGGCCAAAATACTTTATATATTTACTTTAACAATTTAGTAGAATTTTAATTGTCGCTTATTTCAAAAAATCGGAAGGTGTAAACGTAAAAAATGAATAAAACCGCAAGTGTAGCAGCAAAGCTGGGCCTCTTTGGTCTGGTGGGCGTTGTAGTAAGTTCCATGATGGGTTCGGGAGTATTCTCCCTGCCGCAAAATATGGCGGCGGGCGCGTCGGTGGACGCAATCGTTATAGCTTGGATTATAACGGGCATCGGTATGTACTTTGTGGCGGAAACCTTCCGACTTCTTTCCACTATAAAACCTAATATGACTTCTGGCATTTATTCCTACGCGCAGGAAGGCTTTGGGCGTTCCGCGGGCTTTTTTGTGGGCTGGGGATATTGGCTTTCCAACGTGTTTGCAAACACTGGCCTTGCCGTTATATTAATGGAATCTTTAAACTACTTTTTTGCCCCGCACTTTAAAGGCGGCAATAACTTAAATTCCTTTTTACTTTCCACGGTAATTATCTGGTCCTTTTTCCTGTTAATATCAAAGGGCATCAAAGCAGCGGCTTCCGTCAATCTGGTAGGCACTATTTTTAAGCTTATCCCTTTAGCCCTGTTCATATTAATAACAATCGCGGCCTTTAAGTTTGACGTCTTAAAAACAGCTTTGTTTGATAATCTTACCTTTGCCAATTTTAATGCCGTCAGCCTTTTGGGGCAGATAAAAAGCACAATGCTTGTAACGCTGTGGGCGTTTATCGGCATAGAAGCGGCTGTAGTCCTTTCCGACCGCGCCAAAAAACAGTCCGACGTTGCAAAAGCCACAATAATCGGTTTTACAATGGCGCTGTGCTGCTATATGCTTATATCAATAGTGCCGTTTGGCATTCTTTCCAGGGACGAAATTGCAGGGTTCAGCAATCCTTCAACCGCAGGCGTTCTTGCCAGCATCATAGGGCAGTCGGGCGCACTTTTGATGACGGTAGGGCTTATAGTTTCCGTCTTATTTTCGTGGCTGTCTTGGGTAATTATCGCAAGCGAAGTTCCCTTTACTGCGGCAAAGGGGGGAACATTCCCCAAGCAATTTGCTAAAACCAACGAAAACGGCACTCCCGTATTTTCCGTCTTAACAACCACTCTTGCAATGCAGCTTGCCCTGCTTATAGCTTTTTACTCCGCCGATGCGTGGAACACAATGCTAAGCATAACCGCTGTTATGATACTGCCCGTTTATTTGGTAACGGCAATGTTTCTGTGCAAAATATCGTCCAAAAAACGCTTCCCGCGCGGGTACGATGTGCCGCGTGGCAAAGCTATCATAACTTCAGTTTTAGGCGTTGTTTATTCCGTGTGGTTATTATACGCGGCCAACCTTAAGTATCTGCTTATGGCGATAGTTTTCTTCTCTATCGGTATTCCCGTATTGATGACGGCAAAGCGTCAGGCAAAACGTGCTAGCCTTGCCGAACAGAAGGAAGAAGCGGAAGAAGAACAGGCTTAACTTTTTAAATCAGCGTAGTTTTTAATTAATTTCGGCTCTTTGCCAAGGTATGAAAGTACCATAGCGCAAAGGGCCGTTATTATTCCAAACACCAGCGTAAGGTGATAGGCGGAGCTGAAGGCAACCGAGTGTACTGCGCCGCCGTGTTCAAAATACTTTTGCAGAGAAGTAAAAATATTAACCGTAAGGCAAACGCCCGCCGATATGCCTATGTTTCTGGAAAGCGCATTAAGCCCGCTTACGTCGTTGTAAAGTTTTCTGGGGACAGCGCTCATAAGAGTGTTATTGTTTGGGGATTGAAACATACCGTTACCTATGCCCAAAATAAGCTGCCCCAAAACTATTTTATACTGATGATATTCAGGCCCTAAAGTCATATACCAAAGCATACCGATTATAGTAAGCGTAAGCCCGCCGACGGTAAACGCGCGGCTGCTGTTTGTTTTGGCAGAAAGTCTGCCGCTTAAAGGCGCGGTAACCACCAGAGAAACGGAATAGAACAATATCAGCATACCCGTCTTAAACGCGCTTAAACCGTAAATATCCTGCAAATAAAACGGTATTAAAATAGCGTTAATACTGCCCGCTATAAAAACCAACATCATAGCCGCGTTGCCGTATGCAAACACTTTATTTGTGGCGTAAAGGTTAAGGTTGATAAGCGGAGCTTTAGATGTCTTTTCGTAATTATATAAAAGCGCGCCAAACAATACCGCCGCGCCAAGCAAAGCCAATATATGCGGGCTGGCCCAGCCTGCGTTTTCCGCCAGAGAAATACCCGTTATAAAGCTTACGCTGGCGATGATAAAAAATAAAAGCGCGGTCAAATTTATTTTGCCCAGTTTTTTACGTCTTATCTTAGGCAGGGAATAATAAGACCCTGCCGCGCCCAAAACCGCAATAGGCAAATTGATATAAAATATAGATTGCCAGCCTAAAGTATCCAGCAAAATACCGCCGAGTGAAGGCCCCGTTATACTGCCAAGCGCGACGCAGGAACCTATCATACCAAGGCTTTGGCCCCTTTTAACGCCCGTAAAAATGCTGGCGATAACGCCTTGCGCTAAAGCAAACATCATAGCCGCGCCGATGGCCTGCACAAAGCGGGATACTATAACACATTCCAAAGTTTGCGAAAGCGCGCAAAACAAAGACCCTGCGCCAAAAAGCACATATCCCAAAGCATACACTCTGTTCTGCCCCAGTCTGTTGCCCAGCTTACTTACGGCGGGCAAAAGGCTTACTATGCCAAGCCCGTAAATTGTTATAACCCATTGTATGTGCGTAAGCCCCGCGCTGAAATATTTGGACATTGATGGCAAAGCTATGTTAACCACGCTTGCGTCCAATGCGGACATAAAACTGCCCATAACCACTATAAAAAAAGCAAAATTTTTACTTCTTACAATACCTCTTATATTTCTTTTCGTCATTTTTATTTTTAACCTTTTTATGCCTGTCCTTTTTACTTTATTTTATTTTCGGCATATATTAAATTTTACCGCTTATTTAGCCCTTTAGCAATTAAATGATTAAGGCCCGTCGTCGTAAACGGGCCTTAATGTAAGCGATATATTTTAAAGCTTATTTTTGCTGTTCCTGCTGCCCTTGAGGCAAAGGCTTTATTGCGGGCGCATCGACGGCAGGGTCAGTTATATTAATTTTATTTATATTCGGCAGAGTATTAAGCTTAATCTGCGGCAGGCTTATTGCAGGCACGCTTAATTGGCTTTTTAAGGGGTAATTACCCTTGCCTATCTGCCCCGCGACATAAGCCGCATAAGGTATTCCAAATGCGCCTGTGGGCAGCGTGGGCAAAGTAAAATTAAGTTTGGGCAGGGGCATTGTAAACACAGGCAACTTTGTAAGTTTTGGTAAAGTTACAATTTTGGTACCTACGGCAACTGCCGCGCCCGTAACCAACATTGCTTCAGGTATCCACATAGAGCGTCTGTTAGCGTCCCACTGGGAATCGCCATACCTTTCCACCCTGTGGTCGGCATAGGCGGAGGCCGCCTGCTGCCCTACGGCAAGCCCGAGGTTTGATGTGGTATACGCGGTAAGTGCTTCTGTTTCCACCTGTCTATAAGATTTAAAAATCTTCTCGCCGTTTTTAACGCTGTAAAATTTCTGGGGGTTAAGCTCATAGTTTTTAGCAAGTTTGCTTAGCATTGATTTCTGCAGGAAGATATACATATTGGCCGTGCCAAAGCCGACCAAACCCGCGCCTACCCAATTTAAAGAGGAGGTAGGGTCTTTCTGTGTAGCCATAATCAACCCGCCCGTGGCGGAAGATGCAACCGCGCCCAAAATATGGGGGGAGAAGTTTTTGATATTCTTTGGCGGGAACCATCTTGTAATAGCAGGCACAACGGCTATTGCCGCGCCTGAGGCAAAAGCAACAAGGTTCTTTTGGGCCGAGGGCCTGTCGGAAAACTTTATTCCGCCGACATTTTCCTTACTCATACCCGCCGCTGTTTTGTATAAAGCCTGCCCTTCAAAACCTGAGAACATTGCATTTGCGGCAACATAAGGCAAAACGCTTGAGTTCCCCATTACTTTAAAACCCTTAACGCCTTCCATAAAGCTGTAGGTATATCCGGGGACTTTGTTAATATTATTGGCGTATTTACTAAACTTCATCCAACCGACGGTAAACATTGAAACGCCCGCCAATACGGGATACGCTGCGGAAAAGTCTGTTTCTCCGCCCATAAGCGATATTGCGGCAGGAGGTATAACCATTGCAAGGCCGCCGATGTTCTTCATCGCCATACCTTTAAGCATGGAGTTTTTAATTTCCAACTGTTTGTTTAATACGCTTAAGCTGGATCTGCCCAAAGCGGAAGCAAAGCCCGTAACCGCGGCAGCCGTATAAAGCGGCCAAAGCGGTAAAGCCTCGCTTGAAGCGCGTACTTTAGGCGCGCCCTTATCGTCATAAAGTATATTGCCGTTTTCATCTTTAAGCAATGTCGCATTGCCTCTATATCCGGCAATGGAAGCAACGCCCAAACCGCCCGCCGCCATACTTAAGGCGAACATTTGCGTTTTGGCCGCACCAAACTTGCTTACCACGCCCGAAGCAAATGGCGACAAAAGGGAAAAGCCGTAAGGCAAACCTATCGTTATAAGCGAAACCTGCCAGTTAGAAACATGGTCTTTATACGGGTCTTTTGTAAGGGGAAAATATAAACCCGATGACGCTGCGGAAAAGCTTAAAGCCATATTTAAGTATAAAGGCCCCATTTTGCTTTTTGTATAGTGAATATCCAAAGGCGGCATTTTGGTAAAATCAACGCCTTTTTTTGACATATTAAGCATTTGGTTTTTAGGCAGAGATATATTAACATTAAGCAACCCTCCGTCTTCCGACACAAATCTTCCGCCGCGGAAGGTAATGCCGTTTACCCAGTCAAAAGCCTTGTGCAAGTCAAACCTAGAATCCATCTTGGCCGTTACGTTCATCAGGTTGCCAAAGTTATCATAGACGGGTATGCTTATGTCAAAAAGTTTTTCTTTAGACGTTAAAGTGCTTGCGCCCCAATCTTTAAAACTTCTTTTTGCGCCGGGGATAGCAAGCTTAATTTCTATATTATCCGCATAACCCTGCTTGCGGGCGGCAGCTACGAAAGATGCAAATTCCTTTTCCTGCATATTAACTTTAAAAACTTTCTGCACTTCCCCGTCCACAAGCAAAAAGCCTTCTTTATTAAAGCTCAAATCATTATAGTCAACGGCTTTGCCGTTAGAGGCATAAAGTTTGGCCTGATTCAAAGCGGAATTTGTGTGAGAAAAAGCCGCAGGATTGACGGGTTTGCTTTTTGTATAAATCAAATTAAGTTCCGGCAATCTGGAAAAATTTATCTCTTTCTGCGCAAGTTTTGTAAACTCACCTTTGGAAAGGGAAAGGCTTAAATCCACGGGTTTATCGCCCGAGAATAAATTTCTCCCTCTTAATGTAAGCCTTCTTGTCGCGGCGAAGTCGGCGTATCTGCCATAAGTATTTTCTACTCTTATAAAAGCATTCATCGGGCGGCCCAGCGGGTCGTAAAGTTCCAAAGATATGGGGGAATTACCCACATTTTTCGGCTTCATAAAAGAGGGTAGCATCGTTTTGAACTTTTGTATATATTTCGTTTTTGAAGCGACATCATTTAAAGTAGCGTCAAAATAGAGATAGTCGTAAAAACCCTGATTTTTGATACGCGTCATAAAAAAGTCCAAATCACTTACAGGCATCTGCACTTTATATTTATCCTGCAAAACTCCGTCCACTTCCAACAAGCCGTCTTTGCGCAGTTCAAATTTAGAATAGTGATGCGTATTGCCCGCCGCGTCAACAAGTTTGGACCCGTCTAATGTTTTGCTTGCGGAGGGTAAAGGCACGGCAAAAGGGTCTTTGCCTTTAACGGAGAGGTAAATTTCCTGATACTTCCTTTTTGCGGGCAATAAAGCCGCGCCCAAAGCTGTTTTGGAGGTAAGCTGCGCCGCCACAACAGGCGCTTTATATTTTGGCAGGGAGGCCAGCTGCAAAACGGGTTTTGGCATACCTGTTACAAAGGAGTCCACACTTACCGCAGGCATTTTTACGCCCGTAGCCATACGCGCGCCCGCGGTAAAGTTTCTTGCAAAGCGGCGCATACTTATAAGGTTTTTAGCCGTACCCATCTGGCGCAGCATAACGGCCCTTTGCGCAACGGTTGCGCCCGCGCGGGCCATTTTTACGGCGCGGTGCATGCTTCTTAATATTTTTATACCTTTGCTTACGTCTTTAACGCCCCAAATAAGCAAAGCTATATCGCCAAGGGTAGCTATGCCTTTTGCCGCGTAAACAACTTGTCTGGTTGTTTCTTTAGAGCTGTAAACGGCATCGCCCTTTTTGTAATAGGATATTGCGGTGGCAGGATTATGTCCCAATTCCGAGCCGTATTTTTTATAAATTTTAGCGTCAATATTCTGCTTAGTTGCGGTATCAACATCGCCCATGTCGGACTTATAAAGCCATCTGGCTATAACCGCGCCCTTGCCCACGCCCTGCTTTTTGGCGTAATTGTTAAAAATGCTTCTGGCCCAGTTATTCCTTTTTATGGCATTGTTTATCTGCTCGTCCGTCTGTGTGATAACCTGCCCCGTGGATATAAAATACTGGCGCGCTTCCGTCCAAGAGTTTTGCGGCTGATAATTATTTGCCATTTCGTGGCTGCCAAGAACGGTGCCGAGCAAAAAGGGTCTTATGCCGTTGCAGGACATACTGTCATCAACCAAAAAGTCGCCTGGGAAAACGGTGCAGTTTATTGCAAAGCTTGTTAAAATTTCGCGGCTTTCTTTTGTATTATCTTCAAGCAAAAGGTAAGCCAAATCTTCCCAGCCGTTGCCCATCGCGCCGTTAGGCAGAGGGTATTGCGTATATTTGGAAACTTCTCCCAAATAATTTCTGTTATAGGCGATAATATCAACCAAATCGCTTAAGGAGGGGAATGTGTTTTGCCCGTTATTTTCTTTTGTTATGCTGCTTGCAACAAAGCCTCTTAAGGGGCCGTATTCGCCCATAGCCATCAAGGCGGACGCGCCTGCCAGCATAGACGGCACGGCAATGGTGGTTTGGGCATTTTTTTCCATAAAATCAATTATGGCTTGCGCATCTTCCCTGCCCTCTCCGATAAGGCCCAAGCCCGTAAGAGAGGTAAAAATAATATCGCAACCTTCTTTAGAGCGCAGTCCGCGCTCCGTATGAGTGGAAGGCACGCCAACCGTACCTACTGTCGGGGAATTGACGGTAGTCCAGGTTGTCTTTCTGCTTTTTACAACAAGGTCGCAGCTGTTATTGGCGCGCAATTCTTTTAAATAAAGGTCTTTTAAAATATTTTTATCGGCATCGGTAAAAAAATCTTTACCGTCTTTCTTAAGCAAAAGAATTGTGTGGGAAACTTCCAAAAGATAAGTTTTAACCGCTTGAACAGACGGATATTTTTTGTATATCGCCATAAGTTCACGGGTTAAGGAGGCTACATAATGTTCCAGTTCTTCGTCGCGGTTTTTATTTTGCTCCAAAAGATAGGCATTATAATTTTTAAGATAAACAGAATAGCGGGCCGAGCTTGATTTAATAGCGTCGGACTGCCATTTACCCAAAGCTAAAATATTTTCCTTTTCCCAAGCGTCCAATGCGGCCTGCCTTGCGGCAAGTTCCTGCGGGTCGGCATTAACGGCAGTTTGAATATCCAGCAAGGCTTTTTGCTTTTCCGACGACACAGCCTTTAATCCCTTTTGATATTCCGTACCTATCGCCGCCTTATACTGCGCGGCAAAATCCTGCCTGTTTAAAGCGGAAGGCGTAGCATTGCTTACAGTATTGCCCTCTTGCGCGGAGGCGGCTGATTTAAATACATCTCTTATTTCCTTTGCGCGCTCAACCGCATTGTTTACATTTTTGATATGCTCTTCAAAATCGCCAAAGCCAAATGCCTGCTGTTTATATTTATTTTGCAAAACATAATTTACTTTTTGTTCTTTATCTTGGGCGGGGAAAAGAGAATAATTTTGTTTTTGTCCCTTGGGCAAAGCTTGCGCAAAGCTGAAGGCGGATAAATCAAAAAGCATAACAGCCGCCAAAAAAAGCGGCATAGCTTTACGGTTTAAAAAAAGGAAAATTTTTGACATAGCACGCACCTCGGGAATAATATACATTAGAATTCTAGCACACCTTGCCGAGCGGAGCAAGGGTTTTTAGGCCCATAAATTGTTGGGCCTTACGACCTACATTGCAAAAAAACCATAAAAAGGGGAAAAAACAAAACCCCGCAGTTTTATTCTGCGGGGCTTTTAAAAGTTTACTTAAGCAATTTACAAGGTGATAACGTACATAAGGTTTGTATCACCCTCTGCGCCAAAGGGAATACCTGCAGTTACTACTACCTTTGAACCCTTCTGCGCCAAGCCTAAAGTTTCCATTGCGGATTTAACTTCGCGCTCTATGTCTTCAAAACGCTGTAAATCCTTTACCACCTGCGCTTTTACGCCCCAAACAACTGCCATTTTGCGGGCAACATCTTTGTGGGGGGTAAGGGACAAGATAGGGTGGCAAGGTCTTTGTTTAGCTGTTCTTAAAGTGGTAACGCCAGAATCCGTAAAGTTAACAATTACGTCGGCCGTATCTATAAAATTAGCGGTATCGCTTGCGGCAGCCGTTATTGCGTAAGAAACATCGGCAACCAAAGGTTCCTGCGCGCTTAAGGCCATATTTTCGGCAAAAAGTTCATCCTGCTGAACGTTTTGGATAATGCGCGACATTGTGGCAACAGCTTCAACGGGGTGTTTGCCGTTTGCGGTTTCGGCGGAAAGCATTACGGCGTCCGCGCCTTCGTAAACTGCGGTGGCAACGTCGGAAGCTTCCGCTCTGGTCGGGCTTACATTGTTAATCATAGATTCTAACATCTGCGTCGCTACGATAACGGGCTTACCCGCTTTGCGGCAAGATGATATTATCCTGCGTTGCATTACAGGCACCTTTTCCGTGCTAAGTTCCACGCCTAAATCGCCGCGGGCGACCATAACCACGTCGGAATATTCAATAATCTTTTCCAAATGTTCTATTGCGCTGGGCTTTTCTATTTTAGAAATTATGCCAGCTTTAGATTTAATAAGGCTTTTTGCAAACAATACGTCTTCGGGCTTTTGCACGAAGGAAAGCGCAAACCAGTCAATATCAAGCTTATCGGCTTCTTTAAGGTTGGCAATGTCAATTTCCGTAAGGGCGGAAATAGGCAAAGAAACATCAGGCACGTTTACGCCTTTATGGTTGGAAAGGAAACCGCCGTTAATTACCGTGGTGGTAATGGTATCGGCCGTAACTTCTTCCACCTTAACTCTTATAAGACCGTCGTTAAAAAGAAGGGTTTTGCCCGCGCTTATGGCGCTGAATATTTCTTTATGGGGCAGGCAGACGCGGTTTTCGTCGCCGGGTTGGGTATTTAAGTCAAGCTTAAAAGTCTGTCCGTCTTTAAGCATAACGCCGTCGTTTTTAAATACGCCGACGCGGAGTTTAGGTCCCTGCAAGTCAAACATAATGCCCAAAGAACAGTTATACTTTTTTTCCAAATCTCTTATGATACCCACCTTCTGCGCGTGTTCCGCTACCGAGGCATGGCTTAAATTCATTCTAAAGACCCGCGCCCCTGCAAGGTAAAGTTTTTCTATAATATCTTCTCTGCCTTTAATAGGGCCTACGGTTGCTACTATTTTGCAGTAATTGTCCTGCAGTTTTATGTTGTTTTGCATATCCTTTCCTTAAATAAATGTAAATTACATATATTGTACCTAAAAAGAGGGCATCGCATCAACAAAAATCCGATATAAAGAAAGTCTTTCAATTTATAAAGAATTTGCTAAAATGATTTTAACGTTTAATAAAGGGGATTTTTATGGCAAGATTTATAAAAGCTGTTTTAGCACTTTCTATAGCAGTAATATTTTTCGGTATTATCTATGTTACGGGCAAAGATAAAAGCGGTATGCCCAATATCTTTGGCCTTGGTATGAAAATTGCCTCTCAAGCTTCAGCATTAAAACTAAACAAAGCCCCGCAGGCAAATATTACATTTGACACGCAAAGCCAAAACAGCTTTGCAACAATGCCGCCGCAGCAACAGGCGTTTACGCCCGAGCAAATGCAGCAATTAGCCGCCGCTCAGGCGGAATTGGCAGCATCGGCAAACCGCCTTGCAGCTACAATGCAGCAGGACGCTATCAGCACGGGCAATATCAACAGTATGCCATCACAAAACTTTGCGCAGCCGTCTAATATTGATGCTTTCCCCCAAGCGCAAGTTGTCGCCACGACCCCTGCCCAACCGCTTCCCGCCGCAAATGCTTTGCCGCAAAGGCCATTGCAGTCAATGACGCCGCAGGAACTTACCGAAGCTTTAATGGTTTCCGTATCTTCCAATGACTTGGATAAAACAAAACAAATTTTGTCTTTGGGGACAGACCCTAACACGGCGGAAAACGCAACCTCCGCCACGCCGCTGTTTACGGCTATAGCAAATAATAATCCTCAAATGGTACAAATGCTTTTAGACCATGGCGCAGACGTTAATCAAGTAAACGAAAAAGGCAGCTACCCTATGCACGAAGTCGCCAGCGGAAACGGTTTTGTAGGCGACAGCAAATATCGCGCCAACGAGATGATTCAGTCTTTAATAGAACACGGCGCGGACGTTAACCAAAAGAACGCTAAAGGCCAAACGCCCATTATGCTCGCCTGCAAAGCGGGCAGAACGGAAACGCTTATATTCCTTTTAAACAAAAACGCAAAGACTTCCATACAAGATGAAAAAGGAAGAACAGTCGGAGATTACTCAAGCGAAGTACCCGCAAAAAGCTGCTCCGACGCATTAAGAAAATTTACAAAAGAACTTTTATAAAGGATTACTTTATGACCAAAATTTTATGCACTTACACGGGCGACGG
>JAEXBW010000031.1 GCA_023393825.1 Elusimicrobiota bacterium
GTTTGCCACATAAAATATTAATTAGTAAAATAGAAAGGTATGATAAAACAGACAGATCTTTACACCGCACTTACCTCCAGTGCATATAGAAGGCCGGAGGCCGTCGCGATTATAGCGGCCGGTAAAAGCTGGACTTATCACGAACTGCTGATGAACGTAGACCGCGCATCTGATATGTTCTGGGAACACGGCATAAGAAAGAATGATAAAGTTGCCGTAGCGTTAAGGAACTCGGTTGAAGCCGTTATAGCCAACTACGCTTTATATAAGATAGGGGCGGTTTCCGTACCTATAAACTTTATGATATCTAAGCCCGAAGAGCTTAAATTCATAATGAATGACTGCGGTGTTAAAATTGTCGTAACCCAGGCCGAATTTTTGCGCCATTACGCGGCCGTCAAAAAAGATTTGCCCGAACTTAAATATATACTTTCTACGGACGAAATTTCCTCCAGCGTTAAAGAACTTAACGACCCTGATATAAAACTCTTTTGGCCTACCGTGCAGGCAAGTAAATTTAACAGCGAAACACTGTCCTGCCGCGCGGAGATAGATGATATAGCAATGCTGCTTTACACCTCCGGCACAACAGGCCAGCCCAAGGGCGTTATGCTTACGCATAAAAACATAATGTCGGACCTTATGTTTGTAGTCCTTTGCTTTAAACTGACGGAAGAAGATGTTTTCCTTTGTATATTGCCTATGTTCCATACTCTTGCGTGGACGGCTAATATAGTTTTGCCGCTTACTTTGGGCGTAAAAACAATTATTATGGCCAATATCACACCCGCTTCCGCTTGGCTGCACCTTATGGGCAGGGAAAAGGTTACCATTATGGTGGCGGTTCCCCAGCTTTACAGCGTGCTGGCAAAAGAGGCTAAGGGTCTTAAAAGGCTTTATTTGCAATATTGGGCATTTAGAAAAGTGCGCTTTTGCATATCAGGCGCGGCCCCTTTAAATAAGGAAACTCAAGCCCACTTTGAACAGCAACTCGGCTTGCCTATTTTGGAAGGCTACGGCCTTACCGAAACCAGCCCGATTGTAAGCGTTAATACGGAAAATAATTTAAAGACAGGCGCCGTAGGCATAAACCTGCCTTATGTAAAAATCAAAATTGCCGACGATAACGGTAACGAACTTCCGCGTAATGTGGAAGGCGAAATATGCGTTAAGGGCGATATTGTTTTTAAAGGTTATTACAATAACCCCGCCGCCACGGCCGAAGCTTTTGATAAAGACGGCTGGTTTAAAACAGGCGATATAGGCATACTTGACGATGAAGGTTTTATCTTTATCCGCGACAGAAAGAAAGATATGATTATCATCAAAGGTTTAAAGGTTTTTTCCGCTCAGGTGGAACACGTTATTAACGAATACCCAGGCATAGAAGAATGTGCCGTTGTAGGCGTCCCCGACGGCCACGGCGGAGAGTTTATTAAACTTTACGCGGTAAAGAAAACGGGTGTTGATTTTAACGAAGCCGCTTTCAGAAAGTTCCTTAAAAACAATCTGGACAACTACAAACGTCCGCGTGATATAGAATTTATGGAAGAACTTCCAAAAAATTCTTTAAGAAAAATTCTTAAGAAAGACCTTAGAAAAGACGCCGTGGAAAAACTTAAATCGCGCCTTGTTCCCGTAACATCGGGCGATGATTTATAAATAAATGAAAACTCTGCAAAATCTTCTTTGCCGCATAACCCCGAACGCGTATTACGTGGGCGGGGTTGTGCGCGACAGCTTCCTTAAAAGATATTCCGGCGACATAGATTTGGCAATGCCTAAGGAAGAAGTCAAACCCGCAGCCGTAAAACTTGCCCAAGCTTTAAACGCAACAGCTTTTGAGATGGACGCGGAATTTGGCGTATGGCGCGTTCATTCCAAAAACGGCCTGCAGGTGGATTTATGCTCCTTTATAGGCAAAGATATAGAAGAGGACTTAAAACGCAGGGATTTTACTATTAACGCGCTTGCTTACCCCGTTTCCGCTTTGCCTGAAATTAAAACAAAAAAGAACGGCAAAAAAACTGAAGTCCTTCTTACCAATCTTAAAAAACAGCAACTTTTAGATTTAAACGGCGGCCTTGCGGATATTAAAGCCAAAACCGTAAGATGCAATGCGCCCGACGTGTTTAAAAAAGACCCGCTGCGTCTTTTGCGCGCTTTCCGCACCTGCGCCGAACTTAATTTTAAGGCAGAGGGCATAACCCTTGCCAAAATAAAAAAGAATGCCGCTTTAGTTAACAATCCCGCGGGGGAAAGAATACAGGAAGAGTTAAAACGTATTCTTGCCTGCCAAGGCGCGCGCCAAATGTTGGAACTTATGGATAAAACAGGCGTGCTTAAGTCCCTTTTCCCGATATTGGAGGAGCAAAAAAAATGCGCCGTATGTTATTACGGCAAAGGCGGCGTGTTTACGCATACTATGGCGGTTGTGGAGCGCGTGGAATATTTACTTTTAAATTTAAAAACCGCTTTTCCAAAACTTTACAAAAAACTTCAGGCTCACCCGTTGGACCCCGCTCTTTACAAAACCGCCGCTCTTTTGCACGATATTGCAAAGCCCGCAACAGCCAAGATGATGGACGGGCGTTTGCGCTTTTTCTATCACGAAGAACAGGGCGCAACAATGGCGGAAGAGATTTTAAGAAAATTAAAATATTCCAATGACGAAATAAAACTTATCACAAAGATGATAGAGTTTCACTTGCGCCCCAGCAACCTTGCCAGCAACGAGATTATTACGGATAAAGGTATATATAAATTTTTTAAGGAACTCGGCCCCGCGGGCGTGCCTATGTTGCTTTTATGTTGGGCGGATTACACCAGTTATATAACGCCAAAAGAAATGAAGGCGCTTATAAAAAAATCCGCAAACCCTATTATTACGATAGAGGAAGGCAAACAAAAAGGCAGCCTCGGCAAAACGCTAAGGCATATGCAGGTTGTAAACTTTTTGCTGGGTAAATACTTTAACGAAGCGAAAAAAATTATCCTGCCGCGCAAACTTATAGACGGTAAAGATATTATGGCCGTGCTAAAAATACCTTCGGGCCGTAAAGTGGGGGAGATTTTGGAACATCTCACCATGGCGCAGATTGAAGGTAAAGTACAGGACAGGCAGGAAGCCTTGGCGTATCTGCTAAAGCATAAAGCGGAACTTATAAAATAGCCTTTGATATTTTACGGCAAATAAAACCCACGTCGTTTTATCTTTTTTGCGCTTATTAATAAAATTGCGCTTATCGGCAGTATTTAGTAAAATCTATGATATCAATTCAGACTAAATTTACGCGGGCGTGGTTCAATGGTAGAACGGAAGCTTCCCAAGCTTTAGACGAGGGTTCGATTCCCTTCGCCCGCTCTTTTTAAGAGGGCATCTATGCAGGACGAAATCCAAAACGACAGTAAAAAAAGCTCAAGAGAAATGTGGTTGTTTCTTATCTTTTTAGACCTTATAGCAACATGTGTGTTCGGCTTTTTCATTTATAAATCTTTCTTCGGTTTGCCGCAGCAAAACGGCGGGCCGTCTAAATCGGCAGAACCGTTTTTGGAAGAGGTACTTGTTGAGGATATAAAAGCCGAGCCGCAGGAAGTTGTTTTAACGCCCGCGCCCGCAGCCCCCGCGCAGGAACAAACTGCAGCTGCGCCCGTTGTTCCCGCCCAAGAAGAAGTTAAAAAAGAAGAGCCTGTTGCCGCCGAGGTAAAAAAGGAAGAGCCTAAAAAAGAAGAAGTTAAAGAAGTAAAAAAAGAAGAACCTAAAAAGGCGGAAGTAAAAACTGATACAAAAAAAGCGGATGCTAAAAAAGAAGAAGCGCAAAAAAATCAGCCCAAAAAGAAAAGCGTTTTTATAAGCGGCAGCGGTAAAACAAGAAAGGTTACTTTTAAGTATTACGGTAATGCAAAAAAAGTTGCTGTCGTCGGCGGGTTTACAATGTCGCGCCCCGTGGCCTTAAAAAAATCCGGCAAAGAATGGAGTACGTCTGTTGTCATTTTCCCCGGCACATATAAATATATGTTTGTGGTTGACGGCAAAACAATAACAGATCCAAACGGAAGAATTGACGACGGTAAATCCGTATTCACTGCAAAATAAAAAAATAATTTAGTTTTAAACGCGGTTTTGTTAAATAAAAAACAGAGCCGCGTTTTTTTATTTTATTTTTATAATTTTCAGTCGTAAAAAATCTTTTTTAATGCAAAAAGAAATATAAAAAATAAATATAAAGAAGAATAAAAATTATAAAAAATATTTATAAATCTCTTGCATTTTATTTGTATTTGTAGTATTATTTGTTTGAAGTTATATTCTTCTAAGTAGGAGAAATAAAATGCCTGTAAAGAAAAAACCAGCAGCTAAAAAAGCTGTAAAAAAAGTAGTAGCAAAAAAACCTGTTGCCAAAAAAGCAGCAGCCAAAAAGCCGGCCAAAAAAGTAGTAGCAAAAAAAGCAGTTGCCAAAAAACCGGCAAAAAAAGTAGTTGCAAAAAAGAAATAAACTTTAAAGTTTAAAAACAAGGTTTGAACTAAAATTCAAACCTTGTTTTTTTGCGTCTTATCGACGGGTAAAGAATATCGTTTTTATAAATATATATCTAAATATGCAATAATTAAACAGGGGGAAATATAATATGCTAAATAAAAAAGCTTTTACTCTTATAGAGTTGTTGGTTGTTGTCCTTATAATAGGCATACTTGCCGCGATAGCTTTACCAAGATACGAGATTGCCGTTGAAGCTACCAGAGCTTCAGAGGCGGCATCCTCTTTAACTGCAATATCCAGAGCGGTTGAAATGTACAAACTTGCGCAAGGCCAGCCTACAAATAAATTTGCGGATTTAGATACCTCCATAAGTTCTACAAATGTTTCCGCCACTTCCATGGATACAAAGTTTTACAACTACCAAATATCTATTTCCCCCGGAAATGGCACAGGCTATGAAGTTATCGCTACCCGTATAAATTCCTCTTCTCAAAAATATCAATATTATATTTATATAAATTATGCCAGAGGCAGAAGCTGCACTGCCAAAACAGAGGAGGCGCGCGAGATATGCGATAAACTTTGCGTAACTCCCACAAACACGCCTTCGCAATCTAACGGATATTATTACTGCCCGCTTAAATAATTTTAATTTCCCGCAAATAAAAAAGCCCTCTTGTTAAAGAGGGCTTTTTGACGTCGGTGTAAAACTTATTTTATTTTGTAATACTTGGCTACAATATCCCAAGCTTCTTTTGCCGTTTCCACAAGGTGGAACTGGTCGCTGGAGGATATTACGCCGTACTCTGTAACTTTGTTGATATCAAAGATAGAAGACCAAAATTCTTTACCAACCAAAATTATTGGTATTCTTGCTTTTTTACCTGTTTGCACAAGCGTTAAAATTTCAAACATTTCGTCAAATGTGCCATACCCGCCGGGGAAAACAACCACGGCTTTAGAGCGCATTACCAAATGCATTTTGCGTATGGCGAAATAGTGAAACAAAAATGCCAAGCCTTTTGTTATATAAGCATTTGGTTGCTGTTCCATCGGTAGGGTAATGTTAAAGCCGATGCTTTTGCCGCCCGCTTCGTAAGCGCCGCGGTTGGCTGCTTCCATAATGCCAGGGCCGCCGCCCGTAACGACGGCAAATTTATTTTTACCCTGTTTGATAACCATCTTGCCAAAGCTTCTTGCTTCCTCGTAATACTTGGAAAGCAGGTCAAGCCCTTGCGCTTCTTTAAGGTTGTTTAAAAGTTTTTTATCTTTAGGATTCTTTGCAAGTTTGGCTTTAATATCTTCAATTCTTTGTAAGGAATCTTTTTTCTCTCTTATTCTCGCGCTGCCAAAGCAGACAATGCTGTCGCCGATATTTTCCTGCTCTAAGATAACCTCGGGCTTTAAAAGTTCAAGCTGAAGCCTTACAGCGCGTGCAGCGTCGCTTTTTAAAAAGTCTATATCTTCATAAGCTTTTATGTAGGAGTTATAAGTTCTGCGATGTGGTTTCATTTTGTATCCTTTTATTTTTTTAGTTTATTAAGTATTGAAATTGCCATCTCTTCCGCGCTAAGGCCAAGCTCGCGGTAGAGTTCGTTTTGTGTGGCTTGTTCAACAAAAGTATCTTTAATACCAAGTCTTAAGACGGAAGCCTTAAGGTGATTATCCGTAATATGTTCCGCCACCGCGCTGCCAAAGCCGCCTGCAAGAACATTGTCTTCCACCGTTATAAGATTGGGGGTAAGCGATAAAGCTTCGTCTATAATTTCGGTATCAAGCGGCTTTAAAAAGCGCATATTTACAACGCCGCAATCAATGCCTTTACCCATCAAAATTTCCGCCGCCGCCAACGCGGGGTGAACCCTGTTGCCGATGGCAAGGATATTAACGTCTTTACCTTTTTTAAGCCATTCGCCTTTACCTATGGGCAAATTCTTAAGCGTTTTATCTACGCTAACGCCAAAGCCGTTGCCGCGCGGGTATCTTAAAATAAACGGCTTGCCGCAGTAGAGAGCTGTTTTAAGCATATGCTGTATTTCGTTCTCATCGGCGGGGGCGCCTATTACCAACCCGGGGATATTGCGGAATAAACTTAAATCAAAAACACCGTGGTGTGTGGGGCCGTCTTCGCCCACAACGCCTGCTCTGTCCAGCGCGAACACTACTGGCAGATTTTGCAGGCAAATATCCTGCTGTATCTGGTCGTAGCAGCGTTGCGAGAAAGAGGAATACATTGCAACAACAGGCTTTATACCCTGCGTCGCAAGGCCCGCGGCGAATGTGGCGGCGTGTTCTTCCGCAATGCCGACGTCAAAGTAGCGGGAGGGGAATTTATCCCTAAAAGCGTTAAGGCCCGTGCCTTCGGGCATGGCGGCCGTTATGGCGGATATGCTTTCATCTTCCGCCGCCAGCTTAAGCAACGCGTTAGAGAAAGCTTTTGTAAATGTTATTTGGTTGCCGCTGGCAACAGCCTCGCCCGTTTCCGCATCAAAAATGCCAAGGCCGTGGAACTGCGTCGGCTTTGCCTCCGCAGGCGCGTAACCTTTACCTTTTTTAGTAACTATGTGGAGCATAACGGGGCCGGGGGTATCTTTAATTTGCTTTAAGATATTTACCAGTTCTTTTACGTTATTGCCGTCAACGGGGCCGTAATATTTAAAACCCATCTCCGCAAATAACGCGCCCGAAAAAAGTATGGCGCGCGCGCGGCGTGCTATCTTAATTGCATTGTTGCCAATTTCAAAATTGCTTATTATTCTTGTCGCTTCGCTTTCCGCCGTTTGCACGTATTTTGT
>JAEXBW010000057.1 GCA_023393825.1 Elusimicrobiota bacterium
TTCCTGCACGGATAAGGTTATTATCGTAGATGACTTGCTTGCCACAGGCGGCACAATTAACGCCGCGATAGAACTTGTAGAAAAGCTTGGCGCCAAAGTGCATTGCTGCGCGTTTGTGTGCGATTTAGCCTTTTTAAAAGGCCGCGCCAAAGTTAAAGCGCCTGTAAAAACATTGGTAACACTTTAGTTTTTCTGGCGGTGAACGTCTTAAAAGTAGTATAATTTTAAGGCGGTAGGAATAAAATTGAAGCAGTTTTTTGTAAAAGCCCCGGTAGCTCAACTGGAAGAGCAGATCCGTCCTAAGGATAAGGTTGCAGGTTCGATTCCTGTCTGGGGCGTTTTTTTACGTCTATACTTTGTCGCTTCGTCGGTCGGATATACGGGGGTTCCACCCCGCTCGAGATATACCTCCCTCCTTGCTCCGCGTCTAGCCGTAAAAAAATCCTTTTGCGCCCATACTTTGTCGCTGCGTCCGTCGGATATACCGCTCCGCAAGCTTCGCTCCCTGTGATATACCTCCGTCCTCGCTTCGTGTCTGGACGCAAAATATATCCTCTGCTTGGTCATACAACTTTGCACGCTTCGGGGGACTCGTGGTTACTCTAAATAAAGAACCCCAGGCTTTCGCCTGGGGTTCTATGCTTAATCCTTAATAAGTGCGATAAGTAAAGCAACATACAAGATTAGTTTCAGTAAATCTTTCATATCAATATCCTTTTTTAATAGAATGCCGTGTGTTAACATGGCTGTTAATTTTTAAAATTAACTATCTTACCACGGTTTGGACTCACTTTTTAAAAAATGTCCATATTTTAGTTGTTTCTTATTTTAACCGGCACAAAAATTGCGCCAACATATTTTGTGCAGCGCGGCAAAAAACACCATAAGCTTCTCCCTATAAAAAATTTAGGTATAATTTATTGTCGTCCTAGGAGATACTTATTTTATGCATCAGCAACAATTTGGTTTTAGTGAGGATATTCAATCCCAAGCTGCCGCCATGGCAGAGGAGGGACTTTTTACAGGCAGGATTTCCGCCGAACATAGGGAAAGCTACAAACTTTTTACCACGCAGGGGGAAATTCCCGCCATCGTTTCAGGCAGGTTCCGCAACGACGCTCACAGCAGGGAGGATTTCCCCGCCGTAGGCGACTGGGTTTTGTTTGAATATTATGACGGGCAAACAAAAGCCCTAATCCACAAAGTCCTGCCCAGAAAAAGTAAATTTTCCAGAAAAGTGGCGGGCAAAGAAACGCAAGAACAAGTGATAGCAAGCAATGTAGATTATGCTTTTATCGTCTGCGCGCTTAATTACGATTTCAATTTAAGAAGGATAGAACGCTACCTTTCTATGGTTTGGCAAAGCGGCGCAATGCCTGTCGTAATCCTTACCAAGACGGATTTATGCGACGATGCGGAGGTAAAAAAAGCCGAAGTTCAAAACATTGCTTTTGGTGTTGATGTCCACGCTATAAGCAATATCTCCTCCGACGGCATAAAAATGCTGCATAAATATTTTGAGGGCAATAAAACAGTTGTCCTTTTGGGTTCTTCGGGCGTTGGTAAATCTTCACTAATTAATAATCTGGCACAAGGCGCTGTTATGAAAGTAGGCGAGCTTAGGAGTAATATGGATAAAGGTCGCCACACCACCACGCATAAGCAAATGATTATTTTGCCTGATGGCGGGCTTATTATTGATACCCCGGGGGTAAGGGAACTTCAACTTTGGGACGCGCAAGAAGGCATACAGCACACTTTTAATGATATAGAGGAATTTGCACAGCATTGCAAATTTGCCGACTGTACCCACGCCGACGAACCGGGCTGCGCCGTAAAAAAGGCTGTTCAAGAAGGAAACCTTGATTCCGCCAGATTTGATAATTATCTTAAAGTCCAAAAAGAGCAAGCGTATTTAATCAAACGTCAAACGCAAAGCTCCGCCAAGATGGAAAAAGATAAATGGAAATCTATCCACAAACAAGTTAAAGCGCTTTATAAGTAGAGGCCTGCCATAATCGTCGTATATGTTAGAATCTCTTTAGATAGGTTTCTTTATGTTAAAAAAAGGCTTCACTTTAATAGAAATGTTAGTCGTAGTGTTGATAATCGGCATCTTGGCTGCAATAGCCTTGCCGCAGTATCAGTATGCCGTATTTAAAACTAAGATGAAAGAAGCCGAAACCATGCTTACCACATTGCACCGCGCTCGGCAAATGTACAAGTTGTCTACGGGGGAAGAGGCAACAAAATTTGAGCAGCTTGATGTGGACTTACCTGCATATTGTCAGCGAGCGGGCAGCAACTCGGCAGGTTGGCAGGATATTGTTATATGTAAAGATTTCCAGTACGGCATAGCCACTTGGACAACGCTTGTTATCATAAGGTTTAAAGGGTTTTCCGGCTATTCCCACTTTGATAAATTATATCCATCGGGGCAATTTAACTGCCGCGAATATCCTGATTTGGACAGTCTTTACAAAAAATATTGTGATGAAATGGGTTATCCAATAAGTTACTAGTGGGGACTTACTATTTATTTTGGCAAAAAAGAAGGTTTAACAGCTTTACAGCCGTTAAACCTTTCTTTTAATTTAGGTAAATATTATTTACCGCAGGGAGAAATAAGTTCGCTGATGGAGATTACGCCGAGTAAGTAGTCGTTTGTGCAAACTTTTTGACTTCCGATATGACCGCGGG
>JAEXBW010000128.1 GCA_023393825.1 Elusimicrobiota bacterium
TAGCCAAATCCCCTGCGTCGTATACAACCTTGGCGTGCTTAACATTTTGGGTTTTGGCAAAATCGGCCGCGGCGGCAGCATCGTCATCTACAAGGGCGATAACAACTTCTATTCCTTTATCTGAATACTTTTGGGCCAACTCATCTATATAGGGCGTCATTCTTTTGCAATATCCGCAATAAGTGGCCATAAAAGCTATAAATACGGGTTTGGTTTTGTTTTGGGCTTTAAAATCCCAATTTTCGCCGCTGACGGCGGGCAGCACAAAGCCTTCGCTCTGCACGGGTTCTTCTTTTTTATGGCACGATGCCAAAACAAAAACAACAAAGGAAAAGAGTAAAAGTTTCTTCATATTTAAAATTATAATATTTTATTGCGGTGTTTTGCAGAGCGTTTTATTTGATAAAATTGTAATAGTGAGAAAAAAACAGTCTTCTTTATTATACCGTGCTTTGTTTGAGCGGATGGAAATAGTTTTCATGCCGCGTTCCAGCGCAGGCTTTAGATTAAGCTTTTACCCGTGGGTTGTTATCATTTTGGCGCTTGCGTGGACACTGCTTACGGTTTACGCCCTTTCCGTCACCACAAAAAATATAGACTACGGCGTTACCAAAGCTGATAATAAAATTTTAAAAACCAAGCTGGCTTTAATAGCGGAGGAAATTACCCGCAACAGAAGATATATTAAACTTGCCAGAGATACCGATAACCAAATGCGCCAGATGCTTGGTATGGAAGCGGGCAAGTACATAAACCTGCCGACGGGGTTGGAAGAAGGTAAAGAATCCCGTGCGGTAAGTTTTAAGGAAATTTTATCACGCCGCGCGCAGGAAATTGACGAGCAGGAACTGGCGGTATCTTTAAAGGAAACTACCGACCTTGTACAACAAAGGTTGGAAAGCTTTCAGGAGATTGCCTGGTTCTACGCAAATCAAAAAAATATTACCGATGCCACGCCTTCCATTAAACCTGTGGAAAACGGAAGAATATCATCAGGCTTCGGGTACAGACTTTCCCCCAGACCGTCCTTCCACTACGGGTTGGATTTTGGCGGGCAGCCCA
The DNA here is from genome assembly GCA_023393825.1 of Elusimicrobiota bacterium. GTDB lineage: Bacteria > Elusimicrobiota > Elusimicrobia > Elusimicrobiales > Elusimicrobiaceae > Proelusimicrobium. The sequence goes on from JAEXBW010000128.1 coordinate 1,063, forward strand.
ATACCAAAATTATGGTTACGGCTGACGGCGTTGTAAGGCAGACGGGTTGGGTTTCCGGGTACGGGCAGGCGGTGTTGGTGGACCACGGTTTTGGCTACTCCAGCCTGTACGGACACTTGGCCGACATACGCGTTAAAGCGGGCGACACCGTAAAGCGCGGGCAGGTTATAGCCAATATGGGTACGACGGGCCGTTCCACTGGCGTGCATTTGCACTACGAAGTTTGGAAAGACGGTACGCCTGTTAACCCTAAATCATATTTTTAAATTATCGGAGGAATTATGGGATTTTTAAGCAAAGACGCCAAAGCGGGCGAATATATTTCCGTAATAAGTGAAGAGTGCCAGTTTCAGGGGACTTTGGATTTACAGGGTTCTTTGCGCATAGACGGCAAACTGGAAGGCAATGTTGATAACGCAAAATATGTTACCATAAGCAAGGCAGGCAGCGTAAAGGGCGACATTACCGCGCAAGGCGTTGTGCTTATCGGCAAAATGACGGGTAATATTTGCGCCGACAGCGTGGAAATTTTGGCCGACGCTAAGATAAACGGCAATATCCGCTCTAAAAGTATTCTTATAGAAGGCGGCGCTAAAGTGAGCGCTACCATACACGTTGTGGGAGAGGAAGAATTTGCGCCCTCCGCACAGGAAGAAGCAATAGAACCTGCCCAGTTGCAGGAAGAGCCGCAAAAGGAAGTTAAACCTGCCAAAACATCTAAAAAAGGAGACAAATAATAATGATTTCTTTCTTCGTTAAATACAAAAATATATTTTTAATTCTTACGGTAGCTATGTTTATAGGCAGCTTGGGCTTTGTAGGCGCAGGCGTTTTTATGGAAGAATACGGCCCCAACTCCGCAATAGCTAAAGTGGGCGAAACAAAAATTAAATACCGCGACTATGCAAACGCCGTTAACCTTGTGGAAAGACAGGCAAGGAACTCTAACGAAGAATATACCGAAGAAACCTCCCAAAAAATACAAAAGGAAGTTTTGCAGAGCCTTATCAATCAGGAAAGTTTAAGCCAAGCCGCAACGCAGTTCGGGTTGGGCGTTTCCGACGCGGAAGTAGGTTATGCTATTAAAAATTCCGAAGTGTTCGGCAAGAACGGTTTATTTACAAAGAAAGCTTATGTTTGGATTGTAAGAAATAATTTTGGTATGAACCCCGCCCAGTACGAAGAAACCTTAAAGAAGCAGAAGCTTGCGGAAAAATTCCAAAATATGATTATCTTAAGCGCCAAAGTAACCCCGCAGGAACTGGAATTTTTAAAAGGCACGCAAATCAAAAAGATAGGCGACGATAAAAAATCCGCCGACGCTTTTGAAATGGCCGCGCTGCAACTTAAAGCGCAGTCTTTAATGGATAAATTTACCGACAGCTTTACCGCGCAAAACAGAATAGAAACATACAACAAACAAACGCAGGCTGCTCAGCAGCAGCTTTAATACGGGGCCTAAAATGACAAAGAACAATGTGCTTATTGTCGGTTCCGTCGCGTTTGATAATATAAAAACCCACAAGACGGAAGTTAAAAATGTTACGGGCGGGGCGGCTTCTTATTCCTCCATCGCCGCAAGCTATTTTTGCACGCCTAAAGTTGTTGCCGTGGTGGGCAAAGATTTTACCAAAAAGCACATGGCTCCCTTTATTAAGCATGGCGTGGATTTGTCCCTTTTAGAAGTTAAGGAAGGCAAAACTTTTGCCTGGGGCGGCGTTTATGACGCTGACTTTAAAAACGCGGTAACTTCTTTTACCGACTTAAATGTTTTTGAAACTTTCAACCCCGTTATTCCGACGGAACATAAAAAAACCGATGCTTTATTTTTGGCCAATATCGCGCCAGAACTTCAGCTTTCCGTTTTAAAGCAGACAAAGCCGTCAAAGTTTGTTACCTGCGACACAATGAATTATTGGATTAACAATAACAAACCCGCGCTTTTAAAGCTGCTTAAGCATATTGATATTTTGTTTGTAAACGAGGCGGAATCCCGCCAGTTAACCGGAATTTACAATCTTATTAAAGCGGGCCGCGCAATACTTAAAGCGGGGCCGAAAGTGGTTGTAATAAAGTTAGGGCCTAACGGTGCGCTGCTTGTTACAAAAGACGCGTTGTGCCAAGTGCCGCCGTATCTTGTGGAAGATATAACGGATACCACGGGTGCGGGCGACAGCTTTGGCGGCGGTTTTACGGGTTATTTATGCTCCGTAAAAGACTGGGCCGATATAAAAAATATAAAACGCGCAATGGCGGTTGGCACTGTAATGGCTTCTTTTGCTATAGAAAGTTTTAGCATCAACAAACTTGCGTCGCTGACGAAAAAAGATATAGACGAAAGGCTTAAACATTATATAGCTTCAACAAAGATATAAGATATTCTTATTGCCGTAACAAGCATAAAATTGGTATAATTTTTACTGTCCTATAAATATAAACTTAATTTGAAAGGGACTGTTTTGCCGAGGTAGCTCAATGGTTGAGCAACGGTTTTGTAAACCGTAGGTTGTGGGTTCAAGTCCCATCCTCGGCTTTCTTTTTTAAATAGAAACGCGGTTTTATGAGAAAAACACT
>JAEXBW010000130.1 GCA_023393825.1 Elusimicrobiota bacterium
GCGCAGCAGATGCAGTTTTCGGCCGTGTTGCAAAAAACCAGCGTAGACCCGCAGGTAAAAGAACACGTTAACGAAGACCTTATAGTAACACTGGTGTACAGGGTGGATTTAGTCTTCCCTTTAACAAGCTATATCTTTGCCGACGAGCCTAAGAAATACGGCATTAAAAGGATAAAAGCAAGCGTAAGAATGCCCGTTGAGCGCCCTTTAATAAACTAGCGCGGCGGCAGGAAAGTTTTAAATATATTTTCGGTCATATAAAAGATTTGATTTTATAAAAAAAGCAGTAAAGCATAAGGAGCTTTTAAGATGAATAAGAAAAACATTATATTCCCCTTAGTCATTGCCATAGTAGCGGCACTGATTTATTATTTCGTCCTTTATCTGGCTCAGGATAAACTGAGAGAATCCCAGAAGACGGAAATGGTGGCGGTCGCCGCGTTGGACCTGCCGGAGGGCAAAGTTATAAGTAAAAACAGCATTAAACAGGTGGCTGTTCCTACTGCTTTTATACAAAAAGACGCTTACATAATATCCCGCGGCGCAAATATTACGGATATTGAAAATCTTGTAACCAGAATTGCGATAGCAAAAGGCAACCAGATTACAAAGCCTTCTTTAATCAGCTTAAGCCCAGAGTCTGGCATCAGCTTAAAAGTTTTGCCCAACTTCAGAGCGTTCATCCTTGCCGTGGATAATGCTGTTTCCAGCTTAATCAAGCCGGGGGACAAAGTTGACGTGCTTCTTACCTTTGACGCTTTGCTTAAAGGCGGCGCTAAAGAAAAGATGACGGCTACAATTTTGCAGGATATTCAGGTTCTTGGCGTAGGTTCAAACCTTGGCCAGGGGGTTGACGCTTCTACAAAAGCAAACGCAGCCGAACGCGAGGCAAACAATGCCGCGTTCTCCGACAGGTCTGTACTCAGTTTGTCGTTAAGCCCTATTGAGGCACAGTACCTTGCTCTTGCTAAGGAAGAGGGGGAAGTCACCGTTATCGTAAGGTCAACGGGCGACACCAAGGTCTACCCGATAGAAATTGCAAGCTTCTCAAAGTTATTTAACTGAGCGGATTTAAATTCTCTATAGGAAATTAACATGAAAAATAAAAAAACTATTTTAAAAGTTTTAACCTTAACTTTAGCGGCTTTGACGGTGTCGGGCGTGTATGCCGATGCTGATGCTAAAAAGACGGATTTGGTTGCCGTCAGCGCAGACATAGTGGAAATCAGCGGTTCGCTGACTTCCGCCAAAGGTTTTGCGTGGAATCAGCAGCTTGATTTTACGGAAAAGGCAATCCCCGGCATATTTTCTATCGGAGAATTTGAAAGAAAGTCCCTGCTTAATACCCGTTTGCAGCTTTTGGAAACGGAAGGTAAGGCTCAGATACTTTCCAACCCCAAGGTTATTGCCAGAACTAACACCAGCGCAAACTTTTCCGCGGGCGGCTCTATACCGTTCCCGATGGTCCAAAACAATTCCGCAGGCGTGGAATTTAAAGATTACGGCGTAAGGCTTGACGTCTTGCCCACAATCATACCCGAAAGAGGCAAGATAATAGTGGTACAGTTAGAGTTGGAACTTTCCAACCCCGACTATTCCCACCCCGTCGTGCTTAACGGTACCTCGGTGCCTTCCATCACCAAAAGATTTTTAAGATCGGAAGTGGAACTTAACAGCGGCGAAACGCTTGTTATCGGCGGCCTTAAGAGCAGCTCCAGAAGCGTTGCCGAAGACAGGGTTCCCCTTTTGGGCAAAATACCTTTAATAGGATTATTGTTTAAGAGCAAGAACATAACGGAAGAACAAAGATCTCTGTTCCTCTTTATCACCGTAGAAATAGTGGAGTAAACTTATGGAAGAAACCCAAGCTTTAGTAGGCACACCAAGAGTTATTGCTTTTACAGGCCCTAAAGAAGGCGTGGGTAAGACCACTTTGGTCTTAAATTTGGCAATAGCTTGGGCGGAAACACAAAAACGCCCCGTGCTTATAGTCCCTTTAGATCCTCTTGCAAGGCAGGAACACGGTTTTTACCTTGGTATTAAAAAGCCCGTTTCCGTTACGGATTTAGTGCGCGCTTTAGGCAGCGGCGCTATAGCCATTGCTGGCGGTTTGCTTAGGGGTAAAGTTTCAATGACGCAAATAGGCGTCGGCGTTTTGCCTTTGGGCGCAAACAGGCAGGAAGTTTCTTTAATTTCTCCTAAGGTTTTGCTGCCGATACTTTCCCGTTTGCACCAAACTTTTGATATATTTTTAGATGTTGACTCCAGCTTTCCCATGGAGTCGTTTGCCTTTGATGTCGCAGATAAGATTTTTTGGGTTACAAACTGCACCCGCTCTCACTTAAACACGGCGGTTGCGATGTTTACCGATTTTAAGGAAATGCACTTCCCCATAGACAGAATTGATATTATTTGCAACCAATACAATCTGCCCGGCGCTATTGACCACGAGGAAGTAAACCAATTTTTTATTAAATTAGGGCGCGAGCCTGTCGTATACCTTACGTGGGAAGAGAGTGTATTTGAATCTTCCAACAAGAGGGAGATTGAAATACTTGTAAACCGCAGTTCTCTTTGGGTGCAGGAAGGCTTAAGGCCTATCCTTAAGGTTATAGAAGAAACAACACCCGTGGAAAAGAACTGGTCCACCGCTGTTCCGGATAGCGAATTTGTGGCCTCCGCCAAAGGTATTTGGGAAGCGGCCGCAATAGCCAGCGGCGTAAGCGGCCCCAGCCACTTTCAGGAAGATAACGGCGAACTTTCCTATTGGGACGATTTAAAGCAGCAGGTACATAAAGATGTTATTAAAACATTGGAAGTAGAACGTATCGTCATCAGCGAGGAAGGCTCGCAAAACGAGCAAACCCGCAAACGCGTTTCCGTTATTATTGATGAAGTTCTGCGCAAAAAAGCCAATGTGCAGCTTTCCAGAGATCAAAAAATAAGATTTATTAACGAATTGTTAGACGAAATTTTAGGCCTTGGTCCTTTGGAAGCTTTGATGAGAGATCCTTCCGTCACAGAAATCATGGTTAACGCCTATGATAAGATTTTTATTGAACAGAAGGGTAAACTTACTCTTACCAGATATAAATTTAGAAATAATGACCAAGTTGTACAGGTTATCAAAAGAATCGTGGCCCCGCTTGGCAGACGTATAGACGAATCCGTGCCTTTAGTGGACGCGCGTCTTAAAGACGGTTCCCGTGTTAACGCCATTATAGCGCCGCTTGCGGTATCGGGTCCTTCTTTGACGATAAGAAGATTCTCGCAAAAGCCCTTCGGCCCCGAAGACTATTACAGATTCGGCACCATTAACAGAGAGTGCATGTACTTCCTTGAAAGCTGTGTTAAATTAAGAAAGAACATCATCATCTGCGGTGGTACGGGTACAGGTAAAACAACATTTTTAAATGCTCTTTCCAGCTATATTCCGCAGGACGAACGTATCGTTACCGTGGAAGATACGGCGGAATTAAGGCTTCAGCAGGAACACTGGGTTTCGCTTGAAAGCAGACCGCCAAACGTGGAAGGCAAGGGCGAAATTACAATCAGAGATTTGGTTAAGAACTGTCTGCGTATGAGACCTGACAGAATCGTAGTCGGCGAGTGCCGCGGTTCTGAAGCTTTGGACATGTTACAAGCGATGAACACGGGCCACGAAGGTTCTTTGGCTACCATCCACGCCAACACTCCCCGCGACGGTTTAACCCGCTTGGAAGCTATGTGTATGATGGCCAGCGCGGACTTGCCTATCTGGGCTATAAGAGAAATGATTTCCTCCGCCGTTAACCTTATCGTACAGCTTTCAAGGTTCTCGGACGGTACAAGAAAGGTAACATACATTACCGAAGTCTGCGGACAGAAGGACGGTATGATACAAAGCAAAGATTTATTCAGATACGTCCAGTCAGGCGTTGACAAGGACGGCAAAGTGGAAGGCGCGTTTGCCCCCACGGGTGATATTCCTTCGTTCTTTAGGGAATTTAAGGCAAAGGGTATTGACGTCCCCGAAACCACCTTTAAAAAGCAGGAAGGCGCAAATTAATTGGTGAAAACAAAAATGAAACTTGCAAATAAAATCTTACTACTGTTGTTGTTGGCGTTTGCCCCCGTGTTCGCTTTCGGGCAGCAAAGGGTGTTTACCGACGTCCAAACAAAAACCATAAAATGCGCGCAGGAAAAAGTGGTTGCGCTTTATAACTATCTTGACGCTTCCGCCTCTCCCGAAGGCAAGCTTTATAAGCCTGATGCCTGCGGGGAAAGCAAGCCCCTGCCACCGCCTAAGTGGTTGGAAGATTTATTGCAAAAAGAAATGTCCCAGCGCGTGCTGTGGCAGTTGCCAAATGCCCAAACAGGTTCCTTTGATTACTTAAGCGAAGCGGAAATGTGGAGAAGGACATTTTCCGTTATCTATGATTTCTTTGACTTTGTAGACAGTATCAACGAAGGCAAGGCCTATCAGCCGCAGGAAATTATGGAAAAGTTCGGCAATATCAGGGCCAGAATGTTGGTGGAAACAGAAAGACTTAATACCAACCCCGAACTTACCGACTACAATATGCGCGATAGTATGCAGGGCCGCGGACGTTCTATGATGGCTACTCTGGACCTTATCAATAAAGAAATGGACAGTGTGGCGGAATCTTTCCTTTCTTCGCCCAAGCAATCGCGCGCGAAATTTAAAAAATCCGTACTCGCCGTTGCTATCTTGTCAAATAACCTTTACGGCGATATGATTAAGCACCAAACGCCCACAATGCCGCAGGATTTCAAAAAAGGTATGAACACCTATTACATAGTCCTGTTGCTTATGCTTATTGGTATGCTTGCGATATTTTTTAGCGTGTACAAAATTGTTTCCGACAAGAATGACGAAATTATGCTTGCCACGCAAAAATATATGCAAAAATCTTCCGCTTGGGCGGACGATTACAGCAGGCAATTTTTAGATATTAACGTAAAGTATATCGTGCTTGGCACTTTGGCCTTTTTCGCTTTCATCGGTTTGTTTTTCGGCGTTATCTTTGGCGGCATATTCGGGTTTATAGTATTTTCCGTATTCTTCGGTTTAGGTATGTTTGTCGGCTTAAAGATGCCCGGTGTTGTACTGGGTGTGCTTAAAAAGCGCCGCGGGGAAAAGATTAACGCCCAGCTTATGGACGCTTTGATATTGCTTTCCAACTCGCTTAAATCAGGTATGGATATTGTGCAGGGTTTTGATATGGTTTCAAGGGATTTACGCCCGCCGATATCAGACGAATTCGGCTTGGTAATTAAAAACTACAAACTGGGTACCCCGTTTGAAAAAGCTCTTGAAGGTATGGAAGAGCGTGTTGAATCAAGATTGCTTTCCTACATGGTAAAAGCTATCGTGTTGCAGCGTCAAGTCGGCGGTAACTTAACAAAGATTTTTGAACGCATCGTTGAAAACATCAGAGAAGAAAGTAAGCTGGAAGAAAAACTGCAAGCTATGACCGCGCAGCAAAGAATACAGGCTCTTGTCGTCGGTGTTATGCCGTGGATTATGGTGGGCATAATGTTTGTGTTCCAGCCCGAAACGATGAAAAACTTTTATTCCAGCACAGTCGGTTTTATAGTTTTGGTGCTGTGCGTTATCTGGATATTTATAGGTATAAAGATGGTTAATAAACTGGGGGAAATTAAAGTATGAGCATGGGCGCCTACACTTTCTTACTTACAGTGATTTCTATCGCAGGGACGATAGCCGTGCTTGTTTTCTTTATCAAGCTTTTTGCCCCTGCCGAACAAAAAGAGTCTATTGCCGATCTTGAAGCCAAGCAGGTAAAATCAACCTCCAGCTTTTCGCGTCTGCGCCCGCAGGAAAATATTTTGGACAGGGTTGCTCTTTTTGTGCTTAATACTTTTAACCTTCAAAAAGGGCTTGAGGAAATGTGCGTGCTTTTGGGCAGCCCCATAAAGCCTTTACCTGTGGATATTTTGTATCAAAAAATTTATTACGCAGTAGGTTTGCCGCTTGTGTTTATGATAGTTTTTAAAGCGCCGATACTTATAATTTTACTGCCTTTGGGTTTTTATCTGCCCGACTTGCAAATTAAAGGCGAAATACAAAAACGTCAGTCGGATATGCTTGGCAACTTTGCCACCACGGTAGACCTTACCGCGCTTGTCATTGAATCAGGCTTGGACTATATGACGGCTTTTGAAAGAATCGTAAAAATAGCCAAGCAAAAAACTTTGCTGGAAGTTGAAATAGAAAAGACTTTAAACGAAACAAAATTAGGTTATTCCCGCAGGGAAGCTTTAGAGCGTCTTGCGGCAAGAACCGGCGTACAGGAAATAAGATCGTTTGTGGGGCTTATCGTGCAATCCGACGAATTGGGTACAAGCTTAGTGGATTTGCTCAGAAACTTCTCCACGGACTTAAGGTTCAGAAGGCTTAACAAGGCCGAAAAACTTGCGGCACAAGCCTCTACAAAGATGTTAATACCTTTGTTTATCTTTATTTTCCCTGTGGTGTTCGTGATGATGCTTGCGCCAATGATAGCGGATTTCTTAAAGGGCGGTATGCCTTTTTAACGAGGGTTTATTATGAAAAAATTATTAATATCTTTACCTTTAGCCGTACTTACTTTAAGCCTCTACGCTGCGGACAGACCTCTTAGGGAACGCGGCAAGGAATCGGGGATGATGCTTGATTTGCAAAAAATATCGTTAGGCACAATTTCTAACGTAGAGCAAAAAAAGCAATACCTTTCCACCGTCCAGTTGGAAAAGCAGCGCATACAAAATTACACCCTTAGAATGGTGTACGAAAACGCTTACTCTTTATACCGCCGCGGGGACTATCAACGCGCGGAAGAACTTGCCAATGTAATTTTGAGCATAGACCCCAGCCTTAAACAGGCGCAAACTTTAGCTACGGAAGCGGGCCGCATGGCAACTTACGGCACCGTGTCCGAGAAAGAAATTATAGATATGAAGTTTGAAGAGGGTATATCCCTTTACAAAATGGGCAGGCTTATGGAGTCCCAAAACAAATTTAACGAAATACTTGTTTTAAGACCTACTGACGCCCGCGCGCAGGGTTGGGTTGAACGTATAGAAAACGAAATTGCGGAGCAGCATGTCCGCCGCGGTTTTTACGCTTATAAGAGCGGCGATTATCAGGAAGCCTTAAACCAATGGTACAGCGTCCTTTTGATTAAAAAAGACGACAGGGACCTTACCGCAAAAATAGCGGAAGTTGAAGCTACGATGAAAAAAGAGCAAAACCAAGCTATATTAAATAATGCTTTTGCGCTTTATTCCAAAGGCCAGCTTGTCCCCGCCTACAGAGAGTTTGAACGCTCTTTGGAAATTCAACCGGGCGAACAGCAAACCCAAAGATTTATTATGCAGTTAAAGCAGGAAATAGCAAAAGGCTACTACGACGCGGGTAATAGAGATTTCGGAAGCAAAAAATACTCCGCTGCCATAGCCAACTGGAAAGCCGCAAAAGACTGGGGCTATAACCAAGGCGCAGTTAATACGCTTGTAAAGAATGCGGAAAGAAGCAGAATTAATGCTGCCGCCGCCGCCAAAAAGAAAGCGGAAGACGCCGCTGCCGCAAAGCAGCAGGCCATCGCGACCCCCGTGCCGGAAGTAACCGAGCCGGAGGTAACAGCTCCCGCCACGCCTGAAATCTTGCCTTCTGCCACAGGGGAAAGCACAACTCAGCCTATTACAACTACGCCTACGCAGGCATTTCCCTCTAAAGTTTTAACAAAACAGCCTGTAACGGAAGACGCTCGTCAGGCTTCAATAGCAAGATATAAAGCTGGTTTAAGCTACTTTAATGCTAATGACTATGTCCGCGCAAAAGAAGAATGGGAAGCCGCAATACAGCTTGACCCGGAAAATACAGACGCGGCCTTGGGTATACAGAGAATTGAATCAGAATACAGCAACAGATAATAAACAGGTAAAAATATGATAAGAAAAATTGGTGTCCGTTGGTTTTTATGGTTTTCTTTGGTAGCTGGATACGCTATAATACTTGGCGCGCTGCTTTATTTTAACCTGTTTAAGCACGTTTTTGATATAAATCTGCAAAACCAGATTATTGATACCGTCGTCAGGAACGCAAGCGTTTTGGCGGACGGATTGATAAAAAAGCCCGGTTATCTTTCCATGGCGGAAAACGATATTATTACCTCTTGGACAAGACAGGATAACAGGATAACCAATGTTGTCTACTTTAACGGTAACGGCACCGTAAGGTGGCATAAAGACGTAAATATGGTCGGCAGAACTTTGCAGGACTACGGCCGCAACGGCTTTTTGGAAACCGACGCTGTGGTGGAGGCCTTTAAGTCCGGCCGCCCGCGCGTTATCCTTAAAAACGAAGGCCTTACCTACGAAATCGCCATTCCGCTTAAAGTTAAGGACGAAAAAGTGGCAGGCGTTATCAGCCTTGACGTATCAAGAGAACAGGTTAAGAAAGAAATTAACAGCGCCTTATTCTCTTATTTGGCAGGCTCCATAGCCATACTCGCTTTAATGGGTTTTGTGCTTTATCTGTTTGTTATCAAAAACGTTACAAACCCTATAGTTTATCTTACCGACAGCATAGACAATATATCTACAAAAAGCTTCCAGTTGGACTTTATGGAACGTGGCGACGAAGTTGGTGCGCTTGCTAAATCCATAGAAGGCTTTTTGAGTAAGGTAAAAAAAGAGCTGGAAGAAAGAGAGCAGCTTGATAAAAACAGACATCATTACGAGCAGGAATGGTGGTCTTCGGTACTGGCTATTACCATACCTAAGGGCAGCCGCGCTATTGTTGTGGACGAAAACAACAATGTAATGCACGCTAATTTTGAATTAACGATAAAGAAAGACGGCCCCATCCATTTGCTTGATATCTTCGGCGGGACGCAAAAAGATATTGTTCATATCGTCGGTCAGGCGATGGATAACCCAGGCAAAATATTCCGCGCAAGGACGGAGAGCAACGGCAGAGGTTTTGGTATAAAAACCTTGCAGCTTGCGTCTAAGGGCGGCATAGTGCGCACGGTAATAGTGCTTGAACCTTTGTCATCAAAGGAATAAATACGATTTATAAAGGAGATAAGTGTATGAAACTCGAAATTAAAAATATCAGTCTCAGTTCGGTAATCTTTTCCGTATATCCGTTGATAGTATTTGCCATCAGCTTACTTAACGCAGTTTTTGCGGCGGAGGCGATAGGGGAATATGGTATAATGGAAAGAGTAATGCAGGTGATTTTGTGGTCACTTGCAGAAACTATGGTCCTTCTTGTTACAACCTTGGTTGTTGCGTTTGTTTATAATCTTTTATGTTCCTTCGGCGTAAAGGGTTTAAGATTTGAAATTGAAGAAGTAGAAGATAATAAACAGCAGCAAGAAGAAGCCAAATAATAATTTAGTTAGGAGGATGGATGAAAAACGTAAAGTTACTTGCAATAGTATTTTCTTTCGTAATGCTTGCATCAGCAGGTTTTGCGCAGGCCCAGAAAGCAGCCGTCAAGGGGAAGCCTGTTCCGGCGGTTGTTATCATTTTGCCGGGGGACGATAACGGCGGAGTTGATACGGGTCTTAATTCCGGTTTAGAAAACTTTATCGGCGCTCCGTTAGACGTTAAGACAGTAAACAGAGAAGACGCTCTTAAAGATCCTAAATATAAAGGCCTTAATCTTGATTATATGCCTTTATATTTAATCAAAAAGACGCCCGAAGTCGCCAAAAAGTTTGAAGAACCCATTAAAAACGGTTACCTTAAAGCCAATGATGACTTTGTTATCTTTGAAAAGCAAACAAGATACGGCGTTCACGTCGGCAAACCGGCTAAACCGAACCTTTTGGAAGTATTTGTAATGTCCCAATGCCCTTACGGCGTAATGGCTGAAGGCAGAATTATAGATGCCCAGAAGCTCGGCAAAATCCCTTCAAACATTAAAGTTAACGTAAGGTATATTGTCAGCCCGGGTTCTAACGGCCAGGAATTCTCCAGCTTGCACGGTGCAGGCGAATGGGAAGAAAACGTAAGACAGCTTATCATCAAAGATAAGTATCCTACGAAATACTGGAAATATCTTGAACTCAGAAACAAAAATTATCAGTCCAGCCTTTGGGACCAAGCCGCTGAAGAAGCAGGCCTTAACCCCAACATTTTCAGAAAATACTGGAAACACGGCCTTGAACTGTTAAAACAAGATATGGAATACGGCCAGCAATTTGGCGTAAGCGCTTCCCCCACAATCATTTGGGAAGGCAGAGTTGTAACTGACTTAAACGGTTTAGGCAATATTAAAGGCTTAGAAGGCTTAGCCCAGACCAACTTTGGCGGACAGCCGGGCGGTCAGCCTGCTCCTGCCGGTCAGTGCTAAAAAATATTTAAAAAGCAGTTTAGTTGGGGCATAATACATATAGTTTTATGCCCCAATTTAATTTTAAAGAGTAAAAGCAAAAATGAAGAAAGGTCATCTCACTTACACCGTATTTTTTACCATTATGGCGGCTTCCCTGCTGCCTTTGTTCGTTTTCGGCTTTTACATCACTTCTGTAAATAAATCTCTTCTTAAAAACGAATTTAACGAAAAGCTTAAGTATTATAATGCCCGCCTTTCAAACGATGTCAGTGTTTTTATAGCAAAAAATCAGGTATTGGCAGATACTTTCCTTACCGTGCATTCTTTGCACGACGCGGCGGCAATTACTTCCGCCCATCAGGATATTAATCAATTTCTCAATGCTTCCAAAGGCATAACAAGTATGGCTTTTTTGGATTCCAACGGGTTTGAAACTGCCGCATTCGGCCCGCGCCCCAAGATGGACTATTCCGATAATCTGCCGCTTATTATTACAACGTCGATAGAAAACAGACAGTTATTTATAGGCACGATAAAAAAGAACCCTATCAGAAAAACGCTCGCGCTCACCCTTGCCTTTCCCGCTAAAGAGGGGCTTATATCGTCTGAAAAGGGCGCCCTTGTAGCAGAATTTAATATGAAGCCGCTTGAGGCGGATTTAAACGAAGATTTGGAAGAGGAATACCTCGCGCTTATTTTTACAAAGAGCGGTTTTTTAATTTACTCGTCGGATAAAGGTCTTTCAACCACTTTAACAAACCCTTATAAAGATAAAATATCCGCGCTCGCCGCGCAAAGCAAAGACGGCGAAAGTATACAAATAACAGATAAAAAACACAGCGGTGTTTTAACCGTTAATCCCGTTACGGGTTGGATTATATATACAGAGCAGCCCTCGTCTATGATAGAGGGCGTTATATGGTCTTCCGCAAAGTCGTCTTTCAAATCAATTTTGGCTGTGTTCGGCGCAATATTTTTGTTCGCGCTGCTTTCAAGTTTTTATATCGCAGGGCTTATTATTCGCCCAATAAAATCTATGACGCAGGCCGTAAAAATGGTTGAGGAAGGCAGGATAAACGAGCTTCCCTCTATGAGTATTCCCGACAATGAACTGGGTGTTTTGGTTATCTCTTTCGGCCGTATGCTGGATTCTATTAAACTTAAATTTGACTCCCTCGCGCAGGACCAGCACGACTTGGAAGAACTTAATCAGTCGCTTGAAATCCGCGTCGGTAGCCGCACAAAAGAACTTAGAACGGCTTTAAACGAACTTATTAAAAAAGAAAGACTGGCGGCTATCGGGCAGATGGCTTCTATCGTCAGCCACGAAATCAAAAACCCGCTTGCCGTTATGGCAAATTCAATTTATCTAATCAAAGCCAGAATGGGGGAAAATGCCGACCCCAGAGTATTAAAAAACATTTCCGTTATAGAGCAGGAAATTAAACAAGCCAACGGCATTATAGAAGAAATTTTAGGCTACGCAAGAAGCAGAGAACAAATTTTTACCGTCATAGACTTAAGCCTTTATATGAGGGAAATTTTATCCTCCTTCCCTATGCCGCAAAATGTGCAGGTTTCTTGCGAATTTTATCCCCAGCCCCTGCCCGTTCGCATAGATACGGAAGAAATGAAACAGGCTTTAAGAAACGTAATTAATAATTCAATAGAAGTTATGCCCGAAGGCGGACAGCTTATAATTAAAACGAAGTTTGAACACGAAAAAGCCTTGTTGAGCATAAGGGATACAGGCCCCGGCATACCTAAAGATATACAGGAAAAGATTTTCTCTCCCTTCTTTACCACCAAAGCCCGCGGAACAGGTTTGGGCTTGGCTGTGGTAAAAAAAGTAGCGGCAAGAAATAATGCGGAAATTTTACTTCAGAGCGAGGAAGGAAAAGGCACGCAAACCACAATGATATTTAATTTATTTAAAGAGGCAGCATGACCAACAGCGAGAAGAATGAAGTTGTAAAAATACTTGTCGTAGACGACGACAATAACCTGCGCGAAACTTTAAGCGAACTGCTGGAGATAGAAGGCTACGATGTCTATCAGGCGGGCAGTGCTAAAGAGTGTATGAATTTGGTTACCAATGATTTTTTTAACGTTATTCTTATGGACTATAACCTTGTAGACGGCACAGGCTTGGACGTTGTGCAGCAAATCCGCAGGTTTAATACCGAGTCGCAAATAATTATGATAACGGCGCACGCGTCTTTAAACGCGGTGGTAAAAGCCATACAAGAATCCGTGTACGATTTTTTAATAAAGCCCGTTGATTTTGATTATTTAAAACGCACAATAAAAATGGCTTTGGAAAAGTTTTATTTGGAACGCAGCAACAGGGAACTTTTAAAACAGTTAAAAGAAAGCAACGAGAACCTTAGCAATCTTAATAATATGAAGACTAAGTTTTTCTCTATTGTTTCGCACGATTTATCAAATTCTATGATGGCTGTTAAAATGAGTTATGATATGTTCAAAAAAACCATAGCTCAGCCCGACGATAACCAAAAGAAAAAAATGCAGTTTATGGACGACAGCATCGGGCAAATATTCCTGCTGGTTAAAGACCTTGTGGATTGGGCCGCCGTGGAAAAAGGCAAACTGAGATTAGAAAAAAATAAATTTGAACTTACCTCCTCAATAAAGGACGCGTATGAAATATTTAAAGAAAAAGCAAAACTTAAAGATATTTATATGACCTTTGAGGGGGATCAGGAAATACCCGTATACGGAGATGTTAAAAGGATAAGGCAGGTAATCTCTAATATAGCGGAAAATGCGATAAGGCATACTCCGCAAAACGGAAAAATAGTAATATCCGTGATGAAAATTGATGAGAAAAATGCTAAAGTGTCTGTTAGGGATTCCGGAGATGGGATTGAGCCGTCGGAGACGCAGGAGCTTTTTAAAAGCTTCTATCAAAAAGGCCACGGCGGACGTCTTGGTTTGGGCCTTTCAATAGCCCAGGACATTGTGCTAAACCACGACGGTAAAATATGGGCGGAAAGCGAAGGTATCGGCAGGGGAGCGGTGTTCAATTTTACTTTGCCTGTATTCAACCAAAATTAGGAGAGCAAACTATGCCTGTTAAGAAAAAAATTGTCAGAGTGCTTATTGCAGACGACCAAACCCTTTTTAGGGAAGGTATTAAAGATGTTCTTACCGGGGAAAAGTGGATAGAAGTCGTAGGTGAAGCTGCCGACGGAGAAGAAGCCGTCGCTCTTACCAAAAAACTTAAACCCGAAGTCGTCCTTATGGATATTAAACTGCCCAAACTTGACGGTATTTCCGCCACAAGGCAGATAAAAAAATCCGTGCCTGAAGTTAATGTTTTGATGCTTTCCAGTTTTGAAGACGAAGCGCATGTTATGGAAGCTATTCAGGCAGGCGCAAACGGTTATCTTTCCAAGATGCTTCCCGCCGCGGAACTTGTAAATTCTATCAGAACATTTACGTCCGAGGGCCTTATGATTCCCCAGCAGCTTATGGGTAAACTTTTGCAGGGCCTCAGAAAAATGGGCGAAGGCAATGTTCCCAGCCAAGCCGCTTTAACCAAAACGGAAATAAGAGTTTTGGATTTGCTCGGCCGCGGTATGAGCAATAAAGAACTTGCGCTTGAACTAGGCTGCAGCGTTAAGACGATAAAAAACCATCTTAACAGCGCTTTTCATAAGCTTGACGTTACAAGCAGAACCGAAGCTGTTGTAAAAGCAATTAAGCTTGGTATTATTTCCTCAGACAGGTAAACTATGCGCGAAGCCGTAAGAATAATAAAGTCCAAAAAAGGTCAGCAAACGGTAGAATTTTTGCTGATGCTGGGGGCTGTTGTTTCTTTCGTGCTGGCATTTGTTTTTACCTTTCACAAGCAGCTTGCCGGCGGCTTTTTTACCATCATAGGCAACATTTTAAGTTAAGGCGGCAGAGTATTATGGGCAAGTATTTTAATATAGTGTGTAACAAAAAAGCGCAAATCGTGCTGCCTGCGATTTTACTGATACCCACTGTTTTACTTGTAATATATCTGCTGTTTGAAACCACTAAAATATCCAGAGAAAAAATAAGACATCAGTTTGCTTTGGATACTTCCGCCTTTGTGGAACTTACCTCAACATCGCACTATTTAAACGCAACGGCTTATGTTAACGGCGCTTTTCCTTTCAGACTTTTCAGGGAAAACTTTGAGGCCACCAAAAAAGACATACAACCCGATACGGATAATGGCGGCAGCGGTGATCCCATAAGTATTTTTGACCTTTTCTATCAGGGCGGGGCTTTCCCCGCTATGGGCGAGTATTCTTCAAGCCCTAAAGATACGGATATATCGTGGAAGCTTCACTTTTACGAAAACGGAAGACCCGGTTGGGATAATGAAAACCCAAAAGCCGACCCGGATAAATTTTATCCTATTACATCGCAGCAGCTTGCAAAAGATTATAAGGCGGACTGGAACTTGGACTCCGTCAAACTTTATCTGATGATTTACTATTTCCTCAGCCAGATTTACGAAGACCAGCGTAAAGTTTACGACAGACTTACGCAAGAAGGGGAGTTTTTTAGAAAGGGCTATTACTTTAACGTCGGCAACTGTAAGCAAAGCGAATGTGGCAGAGAAGGCGCAAAAGAATTTAAAGGTTTTACGGCCAAAACAGACCCTATCTATATCAAGAAAATAAGTATCTTTTACAAAGACCCCGGTGACGGCGGCGTAAAAGAAATTAAACTGGATATGGAAAAGGATAATCTTTTTGACGGGAAGCTTTTCCAGTTCGCTTATTTAAGCAGAGGGTATAGAGATAAACTTAAAAAACTTTATACAGGTATAGAAATTACACAACCCTTTGCCCCGCCCTCTAACTATTTTAACGTCGGGCTTGCAAAGTATAAACCGCGCACTCACGTCCGCGTGGCGTTGCAGTGTACCAGAGAAGATAATAACTGCGTATGGCCCGACCCTACGCCCAAATATCAGGTAAGGTTATTTCCATAATTATGAAAGCTATAAAGAAAAGTTTATTTAACAGAAAAGGGCAGGCAACGACGGAAGTCGTGCTGTTGTTCCCGATATTCTTTATTTTGGCTTTATTTGTTATTAAGATATACGGACTGTTGGTGGTTGTGCAAAAAACGGAAATAGCTTCTTTTTACGCCGCCAAAAGATGGCAGTTGGAAAGCCACCGCGCCTTGCAGTATGTTCAAGGGTGGGACGAAGGATTTTTAAAAAGAGATATAGAAAAGAAAGTGCAGGAATACATAGGTATGAATAATTCCTCTATGCGTAAATTCCTTTCTTTAAGAAGAGTTACTTTTGAAGTCGAACGCACCAATGTTTGGAATATAGTAAAAATTCGCGTAAGCACATATCCGCCCAACATTCCGTTTTTGTGCGCGTATGATAAAAGGGAAGTATGCAAACAGCCTTACGGCGACGCGTGTATGCGCGGGTTCAATTTTATTTGTGAGTCTGGCGGAAATATTGAAGTTATAAAAAATGTACCCAACAGGGACAGGCCCATATCTTTCGTATTGCCTATGTCCCAGGCTAAATAGGTAATTTAGCCCTAAAGTTTGTTAGGCCCTTTAGCACTTGACAAATAAGGTATTGATAGATATACTACTATTAGGTGCAAGCTAAGCATCTTGCTAAAAGCTCCGTGTATGAGCGGCCCCATATAGAATGGGGGGCCGGGTCAGCAGGAGCAAAGTTTTTTGTTATATGGTATGCGCTTTGAGGATAGATAAGGAGAGTTTTTTATGTCGCTTATAATTAAATCAGGGGAAAATAAAAAGCAGACTAATAAACAAGCCTATACATGGGCAGCGTGCATATTGGTATCGGTTTTCTTAGTTTCAATAGCGGTGCCTTTAATGGGAACAAAAAAGGAACAATCAGGGCAGGACTATAAAGAAAGAGCTTATGATTTGGCGCAACTTCCTTTTTCTAACGACGAAGCAACAGACGCTCTTTTGTTCTCTGACAAATATCAGGACATAGGTAAAAAAGATTTAATAGGCACATTGTTTTCTAAAGAAGATAAAGAGAAACGCCAACAAGAAGACAAAGTAAGCGGAGTGCCTGCGGCCCCAGATGCAGAATATAAAGAGGCCGAGATACAAAAAGAAAATATAGCCAGAAGACGCGCAGCGGTAGAAGAAAGACGCGCAGCGGCATCAGCCCCCAATGTTCCTACCAGCACCGGCTCTTTAAGAGCAGGCGGTATGGTTAGCGGCGGCGGTGGTTCAAGCGGTGTTTCCGCCAATATTTGGAGAAGTGATGATAAAGACAGAGAATCAGGCAGCGCGGCAAGAGGCGGCTCTGGTTTTGACGGCAATAAAGCGCAGCTTTTAGCCAGTATTAAATCAGGTCGTGGAACAGGCTTTGTTGACGCAACATTGCAAAGCGGTGCGGCGGCTAAAAATAAAAATGCGGAAGGCGCGGCAGCAGGCGCAATAAACGCTTTCCAAAAAGGCGCAGGCGACAAAAAGGCGGAAGCCGAAACAGATTTAGAAAAGAAAGCCGAAGGCTTAGCTATTGACCCTGCCGCCTTAGAAGAAAAACTTGCGGGCAATACAATCCCCGCGTTGGAAGACTCGGTAAAAGACAAACTGGAACAGAAGAAAAACGAATTAGATAAAGGCGGATGCCCAAACGGTATAGCTTCAAGTTGGAAGTGTTTCGGAAGTTTCATTTTGGAAAGAGGTCTTACGATGGTTACTAGTGCAGGACAGTCAGCGCTTACAAATAAGTGGGGTGGCTCAAGCTCGACGCCTAAAACAGAGACACCCAAATCGTAGTAAAGGATATGGTTTAGCTTAAAGATTTTTAAGGAGTAAAATTATGAAAAATATATTTAATAAACTCGGCTACATTTCAAGACCGGCCCTTATCGGGACGGCTTTGGGCGTTGCTACTGTTGCCGTCGGTATTGGTATAGTTACCAATTTCTCGGGCGGAGCTTCACAACCTGCTAAAGGGTTTTCAGGTTCTGCTTTGGAAC
>JAEXBW010000028.1 GCA_023393825.1 Elusimicrobiota bacterium
GTGTATACTATAGAAGATTTAGACAATATCATATCTGTTATATCTAATTTTGACTTTATAATCCAAGAAAAATATAAGATAGCAAACTCAAGGCCTGGCTCTGGAAACACAAAAAATATAGGTTCAATAACCGACATTAATAAGCTAAAGAACGGAGATGGTCCGTTTACAAAACTTGGTATTGAGATTTTTGATGACTATTGGATGTGGTATCAAACAAAAGATATGACTGGAAATGATCTGGTTCCTTACTCCAACCTGAGAGAATATGTCGAATATAAGAACAAAAAACCAGATAACAATGTTATAAAAGAAATAGTAGAGGAATAAAATGCGTAATCTTGATGTACCTATACAGTTGCCTCTATTTACAGATGAGAAGACCATATCAAATGAAGCTTATCCTTTTCCTTCCACACGTTATCAGGGGTCAAAAAATAAAATTACTGATTGGATTTGGGACAATATAAAAGATCTAGAGTTTAAAACTGCCCTAGACGCTTTTGGAGGCACGGCTGCTGTTTCTCATCTGTTAAAAAGAAAAAATAAAAAGGTAATTTATAATGACATATTAAAATTCAACTATATTATTGGGAAGGCTTTAATAGAAAATGATACAGTCATTTTATCTAATGAAGAAGTAGATTTCATTTTAAACAATCGTTCTGGCAACTTTAATTTCATTCAAAATACTTTTAGGAATATTTTTTATAGTGAGGAAGAAAATATCTGGCTGGATAACGTTATATACAATATAGAACAACTTGCAAATGAATATAAGAAAGCCATCGCTTATTTCGCACTATTCCAATCTTGCATCATTAAACGTCCATATAATCTCTTCCATAGAGCTAACCTATATCTGCGCACGGCAGTTGTTCCCAGAACCTTTGGGAATAAAAGCTCTTGGGATAAACCATTTGACTATTACTTTAAACATTTTATCAAAGAAGCAAATCAATCTATTTTCTCTAATGGAAATAAATGTTTAGCATACAACCAAGACGCCCTAGAGCTAAACCTACAAAAAATAGACTTGGTATATTTTGACCCCCCATATATCTCTAGCAAGGGAGCCAGCACTGATTATTTAGACTTCTATCATTTTCTTGAAGGTATTTCGAGTTATTCCAACTGGGATAAAAGAATAAATAAAAAATATAAACACATGCCTATTAGACAAGATAATAAGTCGCCGTGGAACGATAAAAAAGAGATTATAATAGCCTTTGATTCACTAATAAAAAAGTATCAGAATTCTAAAATTATAATATCATATCGTAAAGACGGAATCCCTACAATTGAACAATTAGAATCTCTATTGTATAAGTATAAGACCAATGTTCGTATTATATACAGTAAAAACTATAAATATGTTTTATCTGGCTCTGATACAAAAGAAGTTTTACTGATTGCAGAGTAATTGGTGCTTACGTTATAAAATAACCCAAAGATAACAAATTGCTAGCCAAAACCCGACGAGCGGGGCAACTCCTCCGCTTTACTATCATTAGGTAAATTTGCTATATTGAGAATGTTGAGAGAGTTCGTCTGCCCAGGCCGACGGGCTTTTTTATTGCCGCCAAAAGCACCAGCCCGCCCGCCACCACCGCCAAAATGAACCTGATAGAAAAAATACTCAACAAAACCATAAAAAGCAGCGGCGCAAAAGACGCGCCGTTTACCGCCTTTACGGAGTTTACATCCCCGTACCTAAGCGAAGCCAAACTGCCCTCCCCCGCAAGCCGCAACTACGCGCCCTATGTGGAAGCCTACGGCGATAAAGCATGGGTTTACGCCTGCGTAAATGTTATTGCGGAAACCGCTTCTTCCGCCGACTTTGTGCTTAAAAACGCGCAGGGCGAAATTATTACAGACCACCCCGCGCTCAACCTGCTCTACCGCCCAAATAATTTTATGAGCGGCCGCTCTTTGCGCCAATGGATTATTGCCAGTTTGGAACTTACGGGCAATGCCTATATACTTAAAGACTCCGTTAAGGCCGACGGCACGCCGCGCGAACTATTCCCCCTGCTAAGCCAGCTGGTGGAAGTTATCCCAGGCAAAACCTCCGCCAGCCCCGTTGAGGGTTATAAGTACAGAGCGGGCGCAAAAACAGCCTACTATAAAGCGCAGGATATTATCCACTTTAAGTACTTTAACCCGTTTGATTTTTTCTACGGTTTATCCCCGCTTGCCGCGGCAAGGCGCAGCGTGGAAAACCTTGATAAGGCCGAAACTTTCAACAGCGCGTTTTTTGAAAATTCAGGCACGCTTTCGGGCATTTTGTATACCGATTCCAAGTTAGATGACGCCGCCAGAAACCGCATAATAAAAGCGTGGAACGACAAATACCAATCCGCCGCCAAAGCCCACAAAGTAGCCCTTTTAGAAGGCGGGCTTAAGTGGCAAAACACGTCGCTTAGCCAAAGGGATATGGATTTTATATCGGGCATGGAACACAGCCGCGATACCATTTTGGCTATCTTCCACGTCCCGCCCGCTTTGGTGGGCGTGTTTGACCACGCGCCGCAGTTCAACACCAAAGAGCAGCAACGCATCTTTTGGCAAACCTGCGTACACCCCAAGCAAACGCTTATGCTGGAAACTTTAACGGAATTTTTACTGCCGCATTTTGACGAAACACGCACGCTTTACTTTGATAAAGACGTCAGCAATATCTCCGTCTTAAAAGAAGACGAAACGCAGCGCGCGCAGGCCGCCAAAATCTACTTTGATATGGGATATACCAAGGCGGAAATTGCCCAAGCCTTAGGCCTGCCCTTCGCCCAGCCTAAAACCAAAACCCCCAAAGGAGCAACAAAATAATGACAACCACAAAACCAAAGGCACCCTTGCCGCACCAGCACTAAAAATACTCGCGTTGGAACAAAGCGCGGTTAAGCAACAGGGCGGCTTAATCTTTATAGAA
>JAEXBW010000029.1 GCA_023393825.1 Elusimicrobiota bacterium
TTTTACCGGCCGCTATAATCGCGACGGCCTCCGGCCTTCTATATGCACTGGAGGTAAGTGCGGTGTAAAGATCTGTCTGTTTTATCATACCTTTCTATTTTACTAATTAATATTTTATGTGGCAAACGACACAAAAAAAGCGGCGGATATATTAAATAGCCGCCGCTTTCTTTTTGCTAAATAAAAACTATTTGCATGCTCTGTATAATTGCCCGCAAAGGCAACCGCCGCCGGCAATAAATTTACACGCATTTCCCTTATAAAAACCGCAATCGCAACGGCAGGTGTTGCCGTTCCATGTGCCGCCGCAGTCCTCGCATAAGGAAGCGTCGTCAGAGTCGCAATGATCTTGTGCGCATACACAAGCCTGCAATTTTGGAGTGTAGTTGAAACTACTGCAACTTACACCGCCTGTATTTGTTATTTCCACACCGTTGCCGCAACAACAGGCATCCTTCTTCAGACACCCGCTTTTATCGCAGGTACTCCACGCGCCCGTAACCCATTCGCCCGTGGCAGGGTCGCAAGTTACTGTTCTTGTCCTTTCTCCGCAAGTTTGACATACTTCCGAACTGAGCGGTCTTGTATTGTTAGGGCAGGTTTTAGCAACACATTGAGAACCGTTCCAAACAGGCGTAGTTCCCGTACAGGCAATGCAAGAAGAACCATTCCAATTAGGCTTGCTGTCGGGGCAGACGCATTGCGAACCGTTCCATGTTTGAATGTCGGGGCAGGCCATACAGGAAGAACCATTCCATATAGGTTTGGCGGGCGGGCAAACACAATGTCCGCCGCTGTAAATGCTGTTTTGTTCCTGACAGTCGCAAGAACACATAATATCAGTCCACTTGCCTGCGGGGCCTGCGGCTGTACTTAAACAGGCCGATTTTAATGCCGCAGCACCGCTTTGGGCGCAAGCCCTGCAAGTGCCGTCGCTCCACTCATTCGGTATTGCCTGCGGGCAAACGCAAGACATTGTGTCGCCGTCCCAACTCTTGCCCATGGGGCAACTTACGCAAGAAGTATTGTTCCATAAAGGTCTTTCAAGCGGGCAGGCGCATTGTCCTGCAACGCTGTCCCATCTGGTTCTTGCTCCAATACAGGCCTGACTACATTTTGAATTTGTAGCATCCCAGTTAGGTAAATTTGTTGGGCAATAGCAGTTGCAGGCAGCATCTTTTACTTGCCCGCCTTGGCAAGTGTTTGTGCAGGTGCAGGCGCATGTAGCGGGATCTTGCACGCCGCCTGAGGAGCATTGAACGCCGCAAACACAGGCTTTAGTTAAAGAGTCATAAACTTTGCCCGAAGGGCATTCCATACCCACGCATTTGGTACCGTTCCAAGTTGTACCGCCGGGGCAGCAGGCCGCGGGATTTGCTATGCACGGGTCGGTGATGGTGGCAGGGTCTTCGGTAGGGGTGGTGTTGCTAACGGCAGGACAGCCCACCGCGCTTACATTCTCTATTACGCCGTCAAGCATATCACAACCTTTACCCACACAGCCTTCCTGCTGAGTTGTAAAATTTTTATATATTACATAATCATCTTTGTCGGAGGCGGCATCACCCGTTAAGGACACAGCCGCAACGCAAGAGTTGGAAAGAAAATATTTAAAGTTCCCCACCACAACGCCCGCTTCGCTTACTGTTTTATCTCCCTCCAAACCTTTTACGGGAGCGCCAAGCTGAGTAAAACCGTCGGCATATTTACCGTTATTAATAAAATAGTTTTCCTGCTTTTGTGCCGCAGAAGAAAGAACACCCATAGCGTCGCTTGCGTAACTCTTCCTTACCGTTTTGGTATAAAGAGGTACGGCGATAGACGCCAATATAGCCATAACAAGCACCACTACAAGCAATTCCGTTAAGGTAAATCCTTTTTTACCTATATTCATACTGTTCTCCTGACTGATATTTAAAAAATCGCATAAAAAGTCTTTCTTATCATAATATACTGTAAATAGCTGAAATTTTCAACAATACGAAATAACTTTTTACATTTTAAAGATTATCATATTTTTTTGCCTACTACACATAAAAAAATAACCCCCGCCCTTTTAAGGTGGCGGAGGCTATTTTTAAATTAAATCCTTTTGAAGGGATTAATATCTGCCGGCAGAACCTAAAACCTTTTCGTTTTTCTCTTTGTACATTACGATAAGGTCCGCTCTGGCGGGGCCTAAGTATTTGCGCGGGTCAAATTCTGCAGGTTTTTCCGCAAACACTTTTCTGATAGCGGCGGTCATAACAAGTCTGCCATCGGAATCTACGTTAATTTTGCAGACTGCGCTTTTGGCTGCTCTTCTAAGCTGTTCTTCGGGTACGCCTACGGCATTGTCCATTTTGCCGCCGTATTTGTTTATCATTTCAACGGCTTTCTGGTCTACGCTGGAAGCGCCGTGAAGAACGATGGGGAAGCCGGGAAGGCGTTTTTCCACCTGTTCCAAAATATCAAAGCGGAGCGGCGGTACGCTTTCGCCCGGTTTAACTTTAAACTTGTAAGCGCCGTGGCTGGTGCCGATGGATATGGCTAAGGAATCTACGCCCGTTCTCTTTACAAAGTCTTCTACCTGAGCGGGGTCCGTATAGGTGTGGTGTTCGGCGGAAACTTCGTCTTCGATACCGGCTAATACGCCAAGTTCGCCTTCAACGCTGACGTCGTGGGCGTGGGCATATTCAACCACTTTTTTGGTAAGAGCAATGTTTTCTTCGTAAGGTAAGTGGGAGCCGTCAATCATTACAGAGGAAAAACCGCTGTCAATGCAATCTTTGCATAATTCAAAGCTGTCGCCGTGGTCAAGGTGCAAAGCTACGGGTATGGGCGCGCCGAGTTCTTTCATCATTTCAATGGCGCCGCGGCCCATCCAGCGAAGCAGGGTAGCGTTGGCATATTGTCTTGCCCCTTTGGATACCTGTAAAATTACAGGGGAGCGGGATTCCGCGCAAGCGGTGATAATGGCCTGAATCTGCTCCATATTGTTAAAGTTATAAGCGGGAACTGCGTAACCTTCCTTCATGGCTTTTGCAAACATTTCTTTTGTGTTTGAAAAACCCAGTTCTTTGTAAGAAACTGTCATATAGTATTGCCTCCGTTAGTAAAGCTTTCAATTAATTGTACTAATTTTGTTAGAATAATGTAAGTTAGGCGGGTATTTTTACCCGCAAAGGGGCAAATATGACCTTAGACGAAATAATACAAAACAGAAGAAGTATAAGAAAATTTAAAGACACGCCCGTAAGCAGGAAAGATATTGAAGCCTGCATAAACGCCGCCCGCCTTGCGCCCAGCGCGTGCAACAGCCAGCCGTGGCACTTTGCGGTGATGGACGACAAAAAGGCAAAAGAAGAGTTTTGCGGGCAGATTTTCGGCACAATTTACTCCGCAACCAAATTTGCGGCGCAGGCGCCCGTACTTATAGCGGTGGTAGGCACGCGCGGCGGGAATCTGCTTGCGCGTTTCGGGCAGGTTTTAAGCGGCACAAGGTTTTACCTTTTGGACCAAGGGCTTGCCTGCCAAAACTTTGCATTAAAGGCGCAGGAGCTTGGCCTTGGCACTTGCTTTGTGGGCTGGTTTGACACAAAGGCGGCAAGAAAAGCTTTAAATCTCCCCCTTGATAAAAATATTGAACTTTTAATAGCTTTGGGATACCCGAACGAAGCCCCCTCCCCCCGCCCGCGCAAAAAGCTGGAAGAGGTAATTTCTTACAATAAATATAAGTAAAGTAAAAACCGCCTGATAAAAAAGGCGGTTTTTTTAGGCTATGTTTTTAAGACGGGAATAAGCGAGAGCAAAAGCTTCTTTATAGTCAAAGCAATATTCCGCCCTGCCTTTTGCGGGTTTTATAC
>JAEXBW010000116.1 GCA_023393825.1 Elusimicrobiota bacterium
CGTTTAAGTGCATCGCCCCCCCGCCCGAAATCATAAATACGTTTTTAACGCCGTACCCTTCCAGTTTTTTTACAATGTAGTCTGATAATTTAATCATTTGTTAAACCCGTTGTTTATAGAATATTAAAGGCCTGTGGCTCCGCCTGCTTCCTCTATAAGCTTTTTATAGCGGGATTCAAGCATAGTAATTCTCTTGTCATCTTCCATGTGGATAGAACCGTAGAAATCTCTTTTATTTTTAAGCCACATAAGTTCAAAACCTACGGCTTTAAGTATGCCTATATGGGCATTGGGGTCTTCCACCGCGGCAGGCGCTTGGAAGATTACCTTTCTTGTTTCGTATCTGCTAAGCGTGCCTTTGGGCAATCTTTTGAAGAATGGCAGAGAATGGGCCGAAACGCCGCCGCCGATAACACATTCTATACCTTGCTTATGGCATTTTTCAAGTATATCTTTTGTGATTTCAAATATTTGTTCGCAGTTGATATCTTCTCTGGTTAAGCCTAATGAGCCTGTCATATCAACGCGGCCCACAACAACGCCTTTAATGCTTTTCATCGCTTGGCAGGCCAGCATTGCGTCTAAATTTTTATAGCCTGTTTCTGTTTCTATATTGATTAGAAAATCCACCTTATCACCATGTTCTGCGGGAAAGGCAAGATTCATTGAGGATACAAATTTGCTTAAAGCGTAAGGCGTTTCTATCATTGGGCCTACAATTCTGGATACGCCGATAACTTTGGCATCGTACATATCTTTAAGGGCTTCGCAGCCGCCTACTTTTATTGTAAGGTCCAACCCTGCGGAGGCCACAACTTCTTTAAGTCTTATGGCTTCCTCCATACGGGTGCCTTCCGCTTCAAATTCCGCCTTGATGCCCACTACGTGGTGATTAGCCTTAAGGTCTTTTAAAATATCGGACATCTTTCTTTCTAATATGTTCATATTTTCCCTCTCAATTATTACAATAATTCATCAAGTCTAAGTTGCTACATACCCTGCAATATCAAGACATTGTTTTAGTTGCTTTTAACGCTAGCATAATGTGTTGCTTTCAAACTCCTTTCTTTCTAAAAAGGGGAATAAATCTTCCAAACTGGGCGATACCATTGTCCCGTCAGGCAATTTTTTTGCGGAAAGTTTAGGACAAAAGATATACCCTGGGCTTAGCATAACTTCGCAAAATACAGGCCCTTTATCATCCAGAACTTCTTTTACTTTCTGGTCAATATTTTTAAGGGAGTTTATTTTAAGCGTTTTAAACCCAAGGGTTTTTGCCAACTTAGTAAAGTCGGGCAGGATTACGCCGCTGCTTCTTGTACAGGCGGTCATGTGTCCTGCAAAAAAGGCATTTTGCGTTTGTTGGATAGAGATATAACCATCGTTATTAAGCAAGAATATTTTTATGGGCAAGTTATAGTTAAGAACAGTTTGCAGTTCTTGCAGGTTCATCATTATGCTGCCGTCACCCGCAAGGCAGATTGTGCTTTTTTCTCCGTTTGCAAGGCAAGCGCCGATTGCCGCAGGTAAATCGTAACCCATAGAGGCATTGCCTGAATTCCAAATATATCTTTGGCCTTTTTTAACTTCCCCCACTTGGAACGGTAATAAAAATGCCGTACCGTTGCCGCCTACAATTACTTCTTTTTCCTTAAAAAGTTGTGTAAGTCTGTTTATAAAAAAATAAGGTTCTATCGGGTTATTGCCAACACGCGGAGCTTCTGCAACGGGAGGATATTTTTTCTTTACCGAAAGGCACCAGTCCAGCCATTCTTTACGGGGTTCGTCGGACTTTGTTACCTTATCAAATTTTTCTATAAAATCCTTAACGTCGGCCTGTATTTTTAAAAAGGGTTTTAAAGTCGGTTTGTCCAACTCCGCTTTATCTATATCTATGCATATAAGTTTGGCCTTTTTTGCATAATTTTCCCAGTTATAGCTTACTTGGCGAATATTGTTCCTGCTTCCGACGGAAATTACCAAATCTGCATTTTGCAATACAAAGTTTGCGGCCCTGTTAGCAACGGTGCCTATTCTGCCTATATAGTAAGGCTCTTTATGTTCTATTATGTCAAAACCGTTCATTGTGGTTACAGAGGGTATTTTAAGCTTTCTAAGCAGCTTTATAAAAGCTTTTTGGCTGCCCGAAATACGAATGCCGTGTCCTGCTATGATAAGGGGACGTTTTGCCGTTTTAAGCAGCTTTGCTGCCTCTTCTATCTTTTTGTCCGCGGGAGGTAAAACAAGGTCGTCTTCTTTATGGTTGTAATCTTTTAGTTGTTTTTCGTCTATCATTGCGGCTTGGACGTCTAAAGGTATATCAAGCCATACGGGGCCTGGTCTGCCGCTTGTGGCTAAACGGATAGCTTTTTGAAGATGATATTTAATCTCGGACGGTTCGTTTACCATAACGGCATATTTTGTAAGGGGACGAACAACGCTTATTATATCTACTTCTTGATCGCCCAGCTGCCTTAAAGGAAGGGAAGGGCAGCTTGCCAGTGTTGTGCTTCTTTTAACTTGTCCTGATATATAGAGAACAGGGGTACTGTCTGTCCATTGCCCAAATACGCCGTTAAGACAGTTTATACCGCCCGGCCCTGTGGTTGCGTTTACTACGCTTAATTTTTGGTTTACTCTGGCATATCCCTCAGCCGCAATAGCGCAGGCTTGTTCATTATGATTGCAAATATATTTTATTTTTTTGCTTTTACCAAATGAATCATTCAAATGCATCGCCCCTCCGCCTGAAACCATAAACACATGTTTTACGCCATACTGCTCAAGGCTTTTAACAACATAATCGGACAGTTTTATCATTTTGTTCCCCATTAACAGAATTTAAATATTGTAATCAAAAATTATTTTTTGTGCTGCGCTATAAACTTTGCAAAGACGGAGATTGTTCTTTCTATCTCTTCTTCGCTCAAACCCGGCCAAACGCCTACCCAAAAGGAAGCGTTCATAACTTCGTCGGTATTGGGCAGGTTTGCGTAATCCGCGTCGGTTAAATCTTTGGAGTTAAGCATGGCGGAGTTTTTTATCCTTAAAGCTATACTTTCTTCCGTAAAGGCGGGCTGGCGCAAGATATTACCCGCAAACAGCTGGCGTGTGCCTATATTGTTTTCTTCCAAAAATCTGCACAGGGCAATTTTGTTAAACGGAGCGTCTTTCTTTACCGTCATAAGAAAGCCGAACCAGCTTGGCTGCGCGCCTGATTCCCACGAGGGTAAAATAAAATAATTCTCAAACTGTTTGAGGCCCATAAAAAGCTTGGTAAAGTTGGCTTTACGCTTTTCTATAAAACCGTCTAATTTGGAAAGCTGGCTTAATGCGCAGGCGGCCTGCCAGTCGGTAATTTTTAAATTATAACCAAGGTGGGAATATGTATATTTATGGTCGTAGCCAAAGGGCAATTTGCCAAGCTGCATATTAAAGCGGTTCTTGCAGCTGTTATCCTTGCCCGGGGGACACCAGCAATCCCTGCCCCAGTCGCGTATGGACATTAAGATGCGGTAAAGCTGGTTATCGTCGGTAATAACCGCACCGCCTTCCCCCATGGTAATGTGGTGGGCGGGATAAAAACTGAATGTGCCGATATGCCCAAAAGTACCCGTAAATTTGCCGTTAAACTTTGCGCCCAAGGCATCGCAGTTGTCTTCTATCAGCCACAAATTGCGCTGTTGGCAAAGTTCTTTTATCTTGGTTAAATTAAACGGATTGCCAAGTGTGTGCGCCACAAAAAT
This sequence comes from Elusimicrobiota bacterium, assembly GCA_023393825.1. Classification (GTDB taxonomy): domain Bacteria; phylum Elusimicrobiota; class Elusimicrobia; order Elusimicrobiales; family Elusimicrobiaceae; genus Proelusimicrobium. Next base: position 3,747 of record JAEXBW010000116.1, read on the forward strand.
AGCTTTTGTTTTATCGGTAAGGGCGGCTTCAATTTGGTCGGCAAGGATATTGTGCGTGTTGATATCCACGTCCACAAAAACGGGTATTAAACCGTTTTGTATTATCGGTGCGACCGTGGTGGGAAAGCCTGCGGCAACGGTGATAACCTCGTCGCCTTTTTTAAGGCGTCTTTCACCGAGTTTATGTGATGTTAAAGCCGTTAAAGCCAAAAGGTTGGCAGACGAGCCAGAGTTTACGGTTAACGCGTGTTTGGAGCCGATGTAAGAGGCAAAATCCTTTTCAAACTTATCATTAAAGCGGCCCGTGGTAAGCCACATATCAAGCGTGGCGTCTATCATATTGCAAAGGTCTTTCTCGTCCAAGACTTTGCCCGAGGCGGGAATATATTTGAATATTCTCTTTTTGCCGAAAGTAAATTTAAAATAAAGTTTAGCTGTTGCTTTTACAAGCCCTCTTAAAAAGTGTTCCATTTTATATTATCCTGATATTCCTTAATTTGTTTTAAAGTAAATTCTTTTATGTCCGCCCCGTCGTAAAAAGCTTTGTACCATAAGGCGGTTTGGGTGGTGGCCTGTTCAAAGGTATAGACGGGCAACCAGCCTAAAACGGTTTTAACTTTGGTTATATCCAAGTGCAAAAGTTTGGCTTCGTGCAGGGCGGCGTTGGCCTCCACGCGGTAAGAGCCTTTGCCCCACGCAGAAATAAAAACTTTAACTAATTCCTCTACGGTTTGCACGCCCGAGGAATCGGGGCCGAAGTTCCACCCCTGCGCGAAGGATTTATCCGTCCACATTTTTTCCGCCAAAAATAAATAGCCGTAAAGCGGTTCTAAGACGTGCTGCCACGGGCGGGTTGCCTTCGGGCTTCTTAAAACGACTTCTTTATTTTGGCTTATGGCGCGGGCGCAGTCGGGTACGATTCTGTCCAAGGCATAATCCCCCCCGCCGATAACATTACCCGCGCGCGCCGTGGCAACGGCCGTGGCGTGTTTGGTGCCGTAATCTTTGGGGTTAAAAAACGAGTTTCTGTACGAGGCGCACAAAAGTTCCATCATACCTTTGCTTGCGCTGTAAGGGTCATAACCGCCCATGGGGTCGGTTTCTTTATAGGGGGTGGCGGTTTCCTTATTGTCGTAGCATTTATCGCTGGTTATATTGACGACGCAGCGCGTTGCGGGGTTGGCGCGGACGGCTTCCAACAAATTTACGGTACCCATTATATTGGTTTCAAAAGTTGTTACGGGCTCTGAATAGGAAAGCCTTACCAAAGGCTGCGCCGCAAGGTGGAATACAATATCGGGGTTAAAAGAAGTAAGTTCTTTTTTAAGCCTTTCCCCGTCGCGGATATCGGCAAAAACGCTTTGCATTTTGCTGCCCAAATCAAGCAGATTGTATAAGGAAGGTTCGGTATTGGGGGCAAGCGAAACGCCCTTAACTTCCGCACCTAAAGAAATTAATATCTGGCTTAACCACGCGCCCTTAAAACCCGTGTGGCCCGTTACAAAAACTTTTTTGCCTTTATAAAAAGATGACATTTATTTACCCCTCTTTTTAAAAACTATTTCCAAACTTTCCACGGTGCTTTACCGCTGTTCCAAAGTTCTTCAAGTACAATTTTATCTCTTAAAGCGTCCATAGGCTTCCAAAAGCCCGTGTGTTTGTAGCCCGAAAGCTGACCGTCTTTTGCAATGGCTTCAAGCGGTTCCCTTTCCCAAATAATGCCGTCGCCGTCGGGGATATAATTGAAGATTTCGGGCTGGAGTACAAAAAAGCCCGCGTTAATCCAAGAACCGTCGCCTTTAGGTTTTTCCTGAAAAGATTTTATATTGCCTTTATCGTCCATATCCAACGCACCGAAGCGGCCTTCTGGCTGTACCGTTGTAACGGTGGCAAGCTTGCCGTGCGCTTTGTGGGTTTTGATAAGTTCGTTTATATCAACGTCGCTCACGCCGTCGCCATAGGTTAACATAAAAGGTTCGTTGCCGATATACTGCTGCGCTTTTTTGATACGTCCGCCCGTCATTGTGTGCAGGCCAGTATCTACAAGGGTAATCTTCCACGGTTCGGACTTGCTGTTAAGCGTTTCTATTGTATTGGTGGCAAGGTCTATCTTTAAATCGCAGTTATGCAAAAAATAGTCCGCAAAGTATTCTTTTATTACATAGCTTTTATAGCCCATTAAAATAACAAAATCGTTAAAACCGTAGTGGCTGTAAGCTTTCATTATATGCCAGATTATCGGCTTGTCGCCGATGCCTATCATCGGTTTGGGTTTAAGGTGAGATTCCTCTGATATTCTTGTACCCATACCGCCTGCCAAAATGACAACTTTCATTGTTTTGCCCTCCGCGTGTATTTTAATACATTATATTATATTAATAATTTATTTTCCCCTTTAGGGCAACCCCCTTTGCCATTTGGGTAAAATATTTTAAATTTCTATTAAGAAATGCGTTTTATTTGTATAATTTTTAAAACACTATTTTGGGGGACATTTATGGCAGAGGATAACCCTGACAAACTACCGCCGTTTTATTCCGCTTTAAAGAAGTACGTAAATAAAAATTCTTCCCTTTGGTGTACTCCCGGCCATAACGGCGGGGAAGGCCTTGATTACAGCGAACTTGGCCAAGATATGAAAAAGTTTTTCGGCAGAAATATCTTTGCCGCGGACCCTTCCAGCAGCGTGCCTGAACTCGGCTCCGTTTTGGAACACGAAGGCCCCGCAGGCAAGGCGGAGCGCGAAGCTGCAGAAATCTTTGGCGCGGATACCACCTTTTTTGTGCTTAACGGCACTTCCACCGCAAATAAAGTTGTTTTCTTTAATACCGTCGCCCCCGGGGATATTGTACTTGTGGGCCGCAACTGCCACAAATCCATAATGCACGCTATTATAATGAACGAGGCTATCCCCGTTTACCTGCGCCCAAAAAATAATAAATACGGCCTTATAGGCCCTATCCCCAGAAGCGAATTTGATAAAGAAACCGTAAAGCAGAAGCTTAAAGACAGCCGCCTTGTTAAATACAAAAAGCACCACAAGGTGCAGCTTACCGTTATAACCAATTCCACCTACGACGGGCTGCTTTACGACGCTGATAAACTTTCCGCCATATTAGAGGACCAAACGCACTTTTTGCATTTTGACGAAGCGTGGTTCCCCTACGGCGCTTTCCACCCGATTTACGAAAAGCGTTATGCTATGAGTCCGTTCCGCAAAAAGCGCGGGCTGCATATGCCGCCTGTGTTTGCCACACAGTCCACGCATAAAATGCTTTTTGCTTTTTCGCAGGGGTCTATGCTGCATTTTAGGCAGGGGACGGGTAAAAATAAATTGAACCTTCACGGGTTGATAGAAGCCAATATGATGCACGCCAGCACATCACCCTTTTATCCTATGTTTGCTTCTTTAGATGTTTCCGCCCGTATAATGAAGGACAGCGGCTACCTTTTGATAGATAAAGCTTTAGACGAGGCAATAGAATTTAGAAATTATATGGTGCTTACGCGCCAACGCCTTAAAAAGAAGGGCGATTGGTGGTTTAAAGTGTTTCAGCCCGATGCCAAGAAGATACGCAAATCCCCCGAGGAATGGGCCTTGCGCCCCGACCAAAACTGGCACGGCTTCAGCATAGAAGAAGATGACGATATTATGCTGGACCCGCTTAAAGTTACCATTCTTACCCCCGGTATAGATAGTGAGGGAAAGCTGGAAAGTTTTGGCATACCCGCCGCCGTGGTTACAAAGTTTTTGCGCAGCCGCGGCATTATGCCAGAAAAGGCAGGTTTTTATAATATTTTGTTTTTATTTACCCCGGGGTTGCCGCATACTAAAACAGAAAAACTGTTTAAAGTGTTAAAAGAATTTAAGACGCTTTACGATAAAAATACGCCGATTTTTGAGGTTTTCCCCGACTTAGAGGAGCATTACAAAGAATATTATCCCCCCCAAGCGGGCCTTAGGGATTTGTGCGACCAGATGCACTTGTTCCAGTACAGGCACGATATAGTTTCGAGCGCGGCGGAACTTTACAGCGATTTGCCCGCGCAGGCCATGCCGCCACATAAAGCTTATTACGGCCTTGTGGAGGGCAGGACGGAGTATTTGCCTTTAGAGGAAGTTTCGGGCCGCGTATCAACTTTTATGATACTTCCCTATCCCCCCGGTATTCCGCTTATAATGCCGGGTGAACGCTTTGGCGCGCAGGACAGTAATATACTTAAGTTCCTTAAGATGAACGAACTTTTTGATAATATATTCCGCGGGTTTGAGACGGAGATGCACGGGATTAAGAGGGAGTGGAGCGACGGGCGGCCTGTTTACCTTATTAGTGTTTTGAAGAAGAGCAAGAAGTCCAATAAAGAGAAGTTTGTAGAAGATGATTAGTTTTGTAATTTGCGCTGTTTGGGATTTATATAGCTAGCAAATTTCCATATTTTGGCAAATTTTGATTTTTTCTTCGCTAAAGTATCGAGAGTCGCTCCGCTCCCATACTTTTTATACTTCGCGCTTAGAATAAAATCAAAATTTACTCAAAATCTGAAAATTCACGCTGCTAATCTACAAATTTGTTCTAACACAAACGGCATTAATAAAAACCACGCTGGCAGTCTACAAATTTACTCCGCCGCAGACGGCATTAATACAAGCATGCAATTTTTGCGAATGCAATAAAATAAAAAACCTCCTGCTTAGGAATAAGCGGGAGGTTTTTTACTGCCGTAAACTTTTGTTTAATGGCCCAAAATATAAGGCGAAACAAAGTTGATAAAATACCCTAATGCGACGATACCCAAAAAGACCGTAAGGAAGAACGCCGCTAAAAGTTTAAGCTTCATCGCGCCGCGCAATATAATGGCCTCGGGCAGGCTTAACGCGGATACTGACATTAAAAATGCAATAGACGTACCCAAAGCTATCGGCTTACTAAAGAATATTAAAGCTATCGGCACAACGCCCGCGCAGCTGCCATATATCGGTGCGCCAAGCAAGGCTACCAAAGGCACGCTGAATATGCCAGCCGCGTTGGAGGCTTTAAGTATAAGAGCATCGGGGATATAGTTATGCACCGCCGCGCCTAAAGCCACGCCGACAAGTATCCATATCCATAACTTTTGCACAATCTCTTTACCTTCCTGCAAACCAAAATGCAGGCGGGCTTTAAAGTTGGGGTAATCAATAAAATCGGGAGCTTTGGCAGATACACTTTCTTCAAGGTGTTTTTCCATGCCAAGCTTTTCCAAAATCCAGCCGCCAATCATCCCTATCGCTATGCCGCCAAAAAGATATATGGCAGTTATCGTAAAGCCGAAGTAGGCGGGCATAAGCACTAATAAATACTCGTTTACCAGCGGCGATACCGCCAAAAAGCATATAGCGGCGGAAAAGGGTACGCGCATTTTTATAAGACTTAAAAATACGGGTATCCCAGAGCATGAGCAAAACGGAGTGAAGATGGCAAGTAAAGAGGCCATAAAGCTGCTTAAAAATTTATTTTTAGAGCCTATATACTTTTCCACCGTCTGTTTTGATATGTAGGTGCGCAGCACGCCGATAACCGTTATTGCCGTGTAAAGCAAAAACAGCACTTTGACGGAGTCTTCCACAAAAAAGTGTAAGGCCCCGCCAAAGCGCGTGCTTAAATCCACCCCAAAAACGCTGCCAAGAAGGTAACGTATCGCGGCGTCCATTTTTTATTTATCCTTCTTGGAGTCGCAACCGCAGCCGCAGCAACAGCCTTTTTTGGAAGAGTCTTTCATCTTTTTATCCAATTTTTCTATTATTTTCTTAATCATAATTATTTCTCCTTTTTACTTTAAATATTACGGGCTTCCGTAAATCGTTTATGCCTGCTTATAATATTTTTTCTTAATTTGCAGGGCAAGATTAACCAATAAAATAAGCGCGGGTACTTCTATAAGCGGGCCTATCACGCAGGCAAATGCCTCCTGAGAGTTAAGGCCGAAGACGGCAATCGCTACCGCTATGGCAAGTTCAAAATTGTTCCCCGCGGCGGTAAAGGCAAGGGTTGCGCTTCTTTGATAATCCACACCCGCGCGCTTGCTGACAAAAAATGATATGCCGAACATTATTACAAAGTAGGCAGCCAAGGGTGCGGCTATAAGCAAAACGTCTTTGGGTATCTGCAGGATAAGATCCCCCTTTAAACTGAACATTATGACGATGGTTGCCAAAAGCGCAATTAAAGTTACGGGTTGTATTTTGGGTATAAACACATTGTGGAACCAATCATACCCGCGTTTTTTGATAAGCACCTTTTGGGTTATAAAACCCGCTATAAAAGGTATGCCCAAATAGATAAAAACGCTTTGCGCTATGCTTAAAATGCTTATATTTACTTCCATGCCTTTAAGCCCCAAAAGCGGCGGCATAAAGCTGATAAACAGCCAAGCGTAAAAGCTGAAAAATAAAACCTGAAACACGCTGTTAAGCGCCACCAGACCAGCGCCGTATTCGCTGCTGCCGCCCGCAAGGGAGTTCCACACCAATACCATTGCAATACAGCGCGCAAGACCGATAAGAATAAGGCCTGTCATATAGTTAGGGTGGTTATGCAAAAATAAAACCGCCAAAGCGAACATAAGAACGGGGCCGATAATCCAATTTAAAATTAAAGAAATTGTTAAAGTTTTTTTATCTTTAAAAACTTCCTTTCTCTGTTCGTATTTCACGCGCGCCAAGGGCGGAAACATCATTAAAATAAGCCCTATGGCTATGGGAATATTTGTTGTACCTATTTGAAAGCTGTTTATGACATCTTTAACGCTTGGGGCAAAGTAACCCGTCAATACTCCCGCTAACATCGCAGAGAATATCCACAGCGTAAGGTATCTGTCCAAAAAAGATAATTTGTTAATTATTCCCGTTTCATTTTTCATATAT
>JAEXBW010000066.1 GCA_023393825.1 Elusimicrobiota bacterium
TTCACCATCTGCATCTCTTTGGAATATTTAGAATTAAATTCCGCCGTTTCGCAGTCTATGCGGTAAGTCCAGTTATCTTCGGTTACGGTACCGGGGATATTAATCCTGTCCGTAGAGGCTATAATATCCTGCACGGGAATAATAACCAAGCAAGAGGCGCTTTCCATTACTCGTCTTAAAACAGCTTTATGAACGTGGGGCGTAAAGGGGACATTACCGTCGGTCTTTACAGCTGAAACCATTTCCCACACATTAGCGCGCTGCCAAGCTGGCATTTGTTCCCACCAGTCTTTAAGAGTTTCAGTATCGTGGGTTGAAGTCGTGCAAAGTGAAGCAACGGGATAGTTGCGCGGTTCGCGGTAGACTTCGTTATCCTTCTCCCACCTTAAAACGCGGTAACCGGGAAGGCTGATTTCCTTCATATATTCGCGCATATAATCTGGTATGACGCCAAGGTCTTCCCCGACGGGCAACTTGCCCTGCGCGGTTTCTATAACCGCTTCCAAAAACTTCTGCCCGCGTTGCTTTTGGGCAACTTCTTCTTTGATATCAAAGCGGCCCTTTTCGTCGCCTTCTTCAAAAATCCAAGTTCTAAAAAAACCGACAAGGTGGTCTAAACGGAAAATATCATAAATTTCGCAGGCGCGTTTTATCTTTGCGCGCCAAAGCATAAAGTTAGAGGCTTCAACCTCCGCCCAGTTATAAGCGGGAAGGCCCCACTTTTGACCGCCTTTTGAAAACTGGTCCTGCGGCGCGCCGACTTCCGCATTCAAAATATACTTTCTCTGATTGCCCCAAACGTCTGCGCTGTCAAAGTTAACGCCAAAGGGAATATCGCCAAAGATAAGCACGCCCTTTTCTTTTGCAAGGGTTCTAACCTCTTCCAACTGACGCTGCAACAGCCATTGCACATAGCTGAAGAACATCATCTGCTTGCTGTTATTTGTAGCGAATTCTTTAAGGAAGTTAATATTGATTTGCTTTAAATTATTTTCCCAATGCTTCCAGCTGCTCCAGCCCATAATATCTTTGGCTGTTCTGAAGATGGAATAAGGCACAAGCCAGCTGCTGTGTTGCTTTTCAAAGGCTAAAAAATCCTGATAACGCGCGGTATTTTTGGCCTGTTCTTCTTTTAAAAAGTAATTATACGCTTCCCACAAAACTTTATATTTTGCGGCTTTAATATATTTAAAATGCGCCTTAGCTTCAGAACGCCAATAATTAATTTCGTCCCTGGTTTGGGCAATAAGTTCCTGCGCTTCTTTGGAGTTTTTAACTTCCGCAACATCTTCCACGCTTAAGTAAACAGGGTCTATGGCATACGCGCTTAAAGCGGTGTAGGGGCAGTTTTCGCCTGCGGCGGTTTCGTGTATCGGCAAAATCTGCAATATCTTTATGCCTTCCCCGCCAAAATAACTAATCCATTCCTTAAAAGAGGCCATATCTCCGCAGCCCCAATCCGTCGCGCTTCTCATAGAAAAGAGCGGAAGCAGCACACCTACGCTTCTGCCTTTTATCAGTTCGTTTTCCTGTAAACTTATCGGCATCTTAAGCCCCCCGTTGTTTAAACTACTTTCTTGCTACCGCTTCAATCTCTACCAACGCGCCTTTGGGCAACGCCGATACCTGCACCGTGCTTCTGGCAGGAGGATTTTCTTTAAAAAACTCTGCATAAACTTCATTCATATCCGCAAAATCGGCAAGGTTGGTTACAAAAACCGTCGTCTTAAGAACGTGCCTGAACTCCATTTTACAGGCTTTAAGAACTTCGCCCATATTTTCCAGCACGCGACGGGTTTGGGTGCGAATATCGCCGCCTGTAAGTTCGCCGGTTACGGGGTCTGCGGGAAGGCAGCCCGATATAAAAGCCCAGCTGCCGTTTCTTACTGCTTGCGAATACGGCCCTATTGCCTTAGGCGCGGCAGGCGTTGTTATTATTCTTTTTCCCATAAAATCTCCTTATCCTGTGTGTTATAACAATAAATCTAAAGTGCAATATTTCTGCGTATATCTATATAGTATAAAAAAAAGTATGATATTAAAAATATGTTTTTAACTTTCCCGCTGTTTTTAGCGGTTAAATTACAATTTTACAGGCGGTAAATATATGGAAATTACATTTTTAGGCACTAACGGCTGGTTTGACACGCACACAGGCAGCACAACTTGCGTTCTGGCGGAAACAGAAAACGCTTATATAATTTTTGACGCGGGCGGCGGGCTTTATAAAACTTTTGACATTATAAAAGACGACAAACCCGTTTACCTGCTGTTGAGCCACTTGCATATGGACCATATACAGGGCTTGCAGTTTTTAAATATTTTTAACTGGAAGAGCGGCGTTAAAATAATTTTAGCCGACGAGATGAAGAAAGAACTTGAAGCCATTATGCGCCCGCCGTTTATGCAAACGCCGCAAAGCCATAAAATGAAGGTTGATATTATCCCTGTATCACAAGCAAAAGATTTACCTTTTAAACTTGAATATAAAGAACTTTTGCACATAGTCCCCACCATAGGTTTTAGGGTGCAGTCCGAGGGCAAAACTTTGGTTTACGGTTTGGATAGCGGCCCCTGCGCCAACCTTACGAAATTGGCAAAAGAGGCAGATTTATTTATTACGGAATGTTCTTTTTTACCCGGCCAAACGCCAAATAAGATACACTTAAACCCGCAGCAGGCGGCGCAAACCGCGCTGGACGCAAATGCAAAGCTTATGGCTTTGATACACTTTAAGGCCGACGACTATACTACCCTTGAGCAACGCGACGAGGCCCTTGCCGCCGCAGGCCATATTTTTGCGGCCACATTTGCGCCCTATGACGGGGAAAAGTTTGTAATATAAAACCCTATTTAAAGGCGCGGCGGCGGTAAAAAACAAGAATAATCCGCAGCGGAAAAGCGGGCTTAATTTGCGCCAAACGCGGCGGAGCGCAGCGCGGAAAGGGATATTTTAAAAAATTTTATACGTCGTAAAACATAAATTTATTATTTTTACCATCAAAAAAATTTGCTATAATATTTTAAGTTAAAAACCTTACCGAGGCGCGGTAAAAACCGCAAATAATTTTTGTAGACAACAAAAAATATTTTTGGTAAAATTTAATTGTTGGGGTTAAAGCCCCAATATTTTTTGCTCTTTTTTAAACAATTTTTAAGTTTTTAAGCGCTCGTAGCTCAGGGGTAGAGCATCCGCCTTTTAAGCGGGAGGCCGTGAGTTCAAATCTCACCGAGCGCATATAAATGCCCCCTTCGTCTATCGGTTAGGACACCAGATTTTCAATCTGGTGAGAGGAGTTCGATTCTCCTAGGGGGCGTTCTTTTTTTAAAGGTCATCTTACAAAAGATGGCCTTTTTTATTTGCCCCCGTAAAGCACGCCAACTGCTTGGCGTGCTGGAGAATCGAAAGGTGCGTAGGCGCACTTCCGCCCGCAGCGATGTTTTTGTTTGAGCCGTCTGACGCTTGGCAGCGAAAGGAAAAAACCGCGAGGTGGGGGGCGCAAAATTACCGTCAGGTAATTTATGCGTGTCGCGTATTCCCTAGGGGCGCCATATACCGTCGGGACTGTAGTCATTAGTGTAGTCACTTTTTTAAAATACAAATAAAAAGCAGCTTTTTAAGCGGCCTTTTTTGTTTTTAATTTAGCGGTATTGTGAAGAGATTCCAATCCGAAAAAACACCGCCAATTTTTTCACAAGTATCATCCATATCTCTATAACAAGTGATGCTAGTATTGCCAGAAGAGTAGTTTAGAACGGGAAAGCCTCTGCGTGGAAAGAATTTTAATTGGGCACCTGCTATGCAATAATAAAAAGAATCCGTATTTATGCATTGCACACACTCCGGCAGAGGCCCTTTTGCGACCTTACGTACTTCGTAACATTCTCCGTTATCAAGGCAATCATAGACAGGTTTTTCATCAGATGCGTTGATATTGGGACACCATTTTTGGCATTGTGCCAATAAATCTCCATTAAGCCAAGAGCCATTATCCTTAACGCCGCACCAATCTTTACATGAAGAAACTTGTCCTCCCGCGATATTAATTCCCAGTTCAGCAAATGAACAAGCGTAAGAATTATTTTTTTGCCTGTAAACATTATGTGAAGCTATTGCACGCTTATATATGTCAAAAGCTGAAACCAGTTCTTCTGTTTGTTCCACATCATTAATTTTTTGGGGACTAATGCCTTCAAATAGAAACGGGAAAAACCACCGTATGCCTATGACTAGCATAAGCAGTATTATTACAATAAACGCTATAATTTTAATAAATTTATTCATATTGTATTATGGTTTCCTATTTTCATAATTTTATTAAAACATTTTTATTCTATTTTGTAAAAAAAATCTAAAATAGGCGGAATTTGATGGAATTAAACGGGAAATAAAAGGCATTTCCCCATCTGTGAAAAAATGAAAAGGCCGTTCCCGTCGAGAATCCACACTCTGACTCCTACCCGTTCCTAGGGGGCGTTTTTTTATTTAATTTTTTAGGCAAATTTTAATTTTTTTGCCCACAATAAAATATTAAAGGCCGCCTGTAAATTAAACGCGGGCAGCTTTTTTATTATCTCTGTTTAAAGCTGTTGTCAGTCTTGCGCCACGCGGGAATATAAATAGGAATCCATAATTTCGCCTTCTTTTATCATATTCTTTTTTAATACGCCCTCTAACGTAAAACCAGCCTTTTCCAGCACGCGCATAGAGGCAGGGTTGCAGGCAAAAACCTCGGCGTAAATTCTTACCAATTTTAAATCATTAAAGGCAATACCCGCCAGTTGCTTAACAGCCGCAGTGGCATATCCGCGGCCCCAGTATGGCTGGCCTATCCAATAACCTACCTCTGCCGTAAGCCTGTAAATATCTTTTTTGGGTATTATGCCGCATGTGCCTATAAAAATATTCTCTTCGTTAAAAATACCGTAATTATAGCCAAACCCGCCCGCCTTACAAAGCTCCAAAAAGGCAACGCCATCGGCCTCTGCATAAGGGTAAGGGAAAGCGTCGCGCAAAGTGCGCGATACAGCCCTGTTATTTGCCAGCGCGGCAATATCTTTTGCAGGGACCTCAGTAATATTTCTTAAAGTGATAAGCTTGCTCATAAATATATGTTATAAAAAATTTAATAAAAAAAGCCGCCCGCCTAAAAACACGGACGGCCCTTTGCCTGTATAACAGCTAAAAAATACCGAAAACTCTGCGCGGACGAGTGTTAAAAAACTCTGCTTCTATTTCCTTATAAACATCTTCTATATGCCTTGCGCGCGGGCCGCTTACATTTATATCCTCTACCGAGTTGTTGTATATATGAAAGATAA
>JAEXBW010000033.1 GCA_023393825.1 Elusimicrobiota bacterium
GTGTTATCAAGCACGATGGCAAGCTGTTTGTTGATATTGTTGCCTGTCAATGTGCCAAACTTTTTGCTGCCTTCACCGCTAAATTTAAAGTTAACTTCGGGGTAGCCGTATTCGCCTGAAGGGGAAACGCGAGCGTCTTCCAAGTCGGCGCCTGTAACGGAAACCGTATCCGATAAAGCTAAAATATAGCCTTGCTTATCCCTCATTACATTGACGCCTGCGGGCTGAAGCTTTGCGGCTTCTTCCGTAAGTGTACCGTCGGGGTTGAAGGGTTTATCAAGTTCGTTTATTTTATTTACCGCTTCTTGGGCTTCGGGAGTATCTTTTACTATCCTGAATTCCAACATAGCCGTTTTGCCTATTAAGGCTTCGGCCTGTTCGGGATTGGCGATACCGGGCAACTGGACAGATATCCATTTCTCGCCCTGGCGGGTTATTGGGATTTCTCCCACGCCGTACTGGTCAATCCTGTTGCGGATAATTTCTATGGCGCGTTGCATAGCGTCATTGATTGTTTCTTTGGCTGGGAGTTTGGTTATATCCAATTCCAGTAAAAGAGATGAGCCGCCTCTTAAGTCCAGACCGAGGTTAATAATCTTTTTCGGTCTTTCGCCAGAAGCTTCCATCTTTTCCCTTTCGGCATTTGTTTTGGAGTACCATTCGTAAGAAGGATACAACAAAGCCAGAGAGCCGAATAATACAATAAGTACTACCGTCCATTTGATTGCAAGCTTATTCATTTTTTACTTAGCTCCGTTTGCGGTGTTTGCATTTTCCCTGATTACGGTTACAACACCGCTGGGCAGAACGGAAAGTTTTGCCGCTTCAGAGATTTTTACTTCTATAATTTCGCCGTTAAAACCTGCGACTGTGCCTACTATACCGCCAATTAAAACAACTTTATCGCCTTTTACTAAACTTTTAATTAACTGCTTTTGCTCGTTTTCACGTTTCTTTTGTGTTCTGCTTGTTAAAAACATAAAAACGCCCAGAAAAATTATCATTATAAGAAAAAGACCGTTCATACCTGCGCCTGAAGCCGCAGCTGTCGTTGTTTCCATTACTCCTCCTTGCTACATATATATATTTGATTTTAGCATATAAATACCGCGCTTAACAGGCTGATTTTTGTTTATTGTTCGCCCTGCGCGCACTTAATGCTTTTTTACAAAGGCCCTCCGCGTTTAAACGGAAGGCCTTTAAATATTTTAAGCTTAAACTTTAAGCCGCTTTATAGTTTTTTATTGCTGATGCCAGACGTTTAATACCTTCGTCAATCTGGTCTAAAGTGGCGTAAGAAAAGTTTAAACGCATGGTGTTTTTGCCGCTGTTATCGTGGAAGAAAGCAGAGCCTATAACATAAGCTACCTTATTTTCCACCGCGGTTAAAAACATCTTTTCCGTATCAATCTCGGGCGGGACCACAACCCACAAAAACAAGCCGCCCTGCGGGCGCGTCCATGTAACGCCTGCGGGCATATAAGTTTCCAAAGCTTTAAGCATAGCGTCGCGCTTTGTGCTGTATATGCGGACCACTTTATCAACGTGCGGCTGCAAGCAGCCCTGCTTTAAAAATTCGGAAGTTACCGCCTGACAAACGGGCGATGTGCATAAGTCCATAGCCTGTTTTAACACGCAGAACTTTCTTATTATTTCTTTATGCCCGATAACATAACCCAAGCGAAAACCGGGTACAAAAGTTTTAGAAAAAGTGAACATTGTAATAACATTGCCCTGCCCTTTATCCAAAGCGTAAAAGGTGGTTTGATGTTCGCCTTCAAAGCGGATTTTTCTGTACGGGGAATCTTCCAAAATTAATGTGTCGTATTTTTTGGCGATTTCCAATATTTTCACGCGCCTTGCGGTGGGTATTGTGGTACCCGTGGGGTTTTGAAAGTCAGGCACGATATAAACAAATTTGCAAATTTTGCCCGCGGCTTTTATTTTGGCAAGTTCAGCTTCAAGAGATTCGGGGATAATGCCGTCATCGTCGCTATCCACGCCGACCATATTAGCGGCATAGGTAACAAAAGCCTGCAATGCGCCCAAATAGGTGGGCTTGCTTACAACAATAATATCGCCTTCGTCTATAAAAGCTTTGGCTATCATATCCAAAGCCTGCTGAGAGGCGGACGTAACCAAAAGCTCGTCTTGGGAAATATCAATATTTTCATCACTCTTTAAGAGTTTAATAATTTCTTCTTTAAATCCGGGTTCACCTTCCGTCTGCCCGTACTGAAGCGCGACGTGTTTATTTTTTTGTACGGCAACACCCATAAGATTAGCTATCTCGTCGGCAGGGAAGGCGGTAGGGTCCGGCATGCCTCCTGCAAACGATATCATACCCGGCTGGTTTGTAAATTTCAGCAGTTCCCTTATCACGGATGCGGTGGCTCTGGAATTTACTTTAGCCAGCAGTTTTGAGAAATCTCTCATAACACAACTCCTTAGTTTGATTTTGTCTTGCGTATTTCTATAAGCAGGCTTATATCTTTTGCGGGTACGGAATGCGTAAGCGCACCCATGGAAATTACGTCAACGCCTGTCTTACAGTACTCATCCAAATTGTTTTTGTTAATGCCGCCCGAAGCTTCGCTAACAGCCTTTCCCTTTATAATTTTTACCGCTTCTTTTATATCGGCGGGGGACATATTATCAAGCATAATAATATCCGCGCCTGCGGCAAGGGCTTCTTTAACTTCCTTAAGATTTTTTGTTTCAACTTCTATCTTGGGCGTATGGCCTATCTTGCTTTTTATAATCGCCACGGCTTTGGTTATACTGCCCGCCGCCGCTATGTGATTATCTTTTATCATAACGCTGTCGGCAAGCGACATACGGTGATTGCGCGCGCCGCCGATTTTGACGGCATATTTATCAAATTTTCTCATACCCGGCAGGGATTTGCGCGTGTCAACCAGCATAACGCCGTACTTTGCCGCCACGGCGGAAAGTTCGCGCGAGGCGGAAGCTATGCCGCTCATACGCTGCATAAAATTTAACGCGGGGCGCTCCGCCTTAAGAATACTTAAAGTGCTGCCTTCCGCTTTTGCTATTTTTGCGCCTTTCTTTACGCTTTGGCCTTCTTTGGCAAGCAGAGTAAATTTTACGGACTGGTCAATATAGCCGAAAACCTGCGCGGCAATATCCCCCCCGCAAACTACCATATCTTCTTTGGCAACAAAATAAGCAATGCTTTTATCTTTGGCGGTAAAAATATTGTCGGAGGTTATGTCCCCCAATCCCAAATCTTCCTCTACCGCAAGTTCTATTATCTTTTCAATCATTTTGCACCTGCCGTTTTAAACATATTATTTACGCAGTCTAAAGCTTTTGCGCGCACGCCCTCTTGCACCAGCACCTGCGGCGCGGTTGACGGGTTTTGCAGAACGCCTAAAATATTACAAAGATTATTGCGCTTCATTTGGGCGCAAGTTCTGCTGAAAGGCAAAAATGTTTTTGAAGGGTTTTCGTATTCCATACAATTTACTATACCGTCTTCGCTTAGTATGGCAAAGGTTTTGGCGGGGCTGGCGGCAACGTATTTTAACATACCGCTTGTGCTGCCCACATAGTCGCAAAGTTCGCAGACGGAGGCGGCGCATTCGGGGTGGCAAATAATTTGTGCGTCAGGGTGCGCGGCGCGAATATCTTTAATATCCTGCACGGTATATTTATCGTGTACGCAGCAGGTGCCGCCAAAGGGAATAATTTCTTTTTCCACGCCGCGTTTTGTAAGTTCTATTTTTATATTTTCCGCCATAAAAATATCGGGCAAAAATACAATTTGCTTTTGCGGCAAACTTGCAACAATATCGTAAACATTAGAAGAGGTTACGCAAATATCGCAAAGCGCCTTAACTTCCGCCGTACTGTTTATGTAGCAGACAAAAGCTGCGGCGGGATATTTGGTTTTAAGGGCGGCAACGTCGGCGGCTTCCACACTGTCGGCAAGGGAGCAGCCCGCGTGTATGGCAGGCAAATAAACAGCCTTTTGCGGGTTTAATATTTTTGCCGTTTGCGCCATAAAATAAACACCGCTGAAAATTATAATATCTTCCTTAGCCTTTGACGCCTGAAGGCTTAAAGCATAAGAGTCGCCCCTGTAATCTGCCACGCCGTAAACAATATCAGGCGTGCAATAGTAATGCGCAAGGATAACTGCATTGCGTTCTTTTTTAAGGCGGTTAATTTGTAAGGTAAGCGGGGCAATATTAAAGCAGGAAGCCATATTATACTTAAGACCTGTTTTAAAATCCGTTACTTTGCCTAGGATATTAAACAGCCTTTGGGCTTCCTGCTCTAAAATTTCGTTTCCCGAGAAAATCATGGGACATTACTGCTGTATTGCCGCTGGTTTTTTTGCCGGTTTTACCGCGCCAGAGGCGGCGGCTTGTACGGGCTGGTCGTTTTTAAGCTGGTCGGCATAGGCGACATCGCTTTCATAATCATATTGCGGCGCGACGAGCAAATCAAACTCTTCGTCAACAATTTGCGGCTTTTGCTGTACGGTAAGATTGGCGTCGTCCGTCTTTTTATTTGCAGCCGTGCATCCCCCTAAAATAAAGAAAGCTGAAACTGCAAGTAAAATATATTTCATAAGACTCCCTCCGTAAATACTTCTGCGCTGAAAATATTATACATATATCTTACATTAAAATAAGTCAGATTTTGCAAAAAATATCAAATTTATTTATAGTAATAACATAACTTTAAAAAAATAGGGTATAATCAAAATATGAAAAGAATTTATATTTTATTATCGGCGGCCGCCCTGCTTAGCGGCTGCGTAGGAATGAATTACACCGACGGAGATTCCACCAAACAGTGGCTTAAGGTGGTTTCTTCTAACAAAGATATGGACGGTAATGTTACCGACGTTTGCTACCGTCTGGACCTTAAGTTTAACCCCGCGGAAGCCATAACCAGGCTTGATACCGATATGTCCTGCATAACAAAGTGCTGCTGGTACAGCGAACGCAAAAGCGTGGAACTTAATTTTAATGCCGCTTTCCCCGACGAAATAGTAAGAAACGCGATAGCAAAAAAATATTCGCCCGAAAATATTACTTTTTACATAAGCTACTCCCCCTTCCTTGATACAATACACGGCAGAGTAAGCCAAAAATCAGCCATAAATAAAGAAGGGCTTATAACCTTGGAATATAATGAGGTTAAAGATACGGAACGCTACCTTAAGATAGGCCATGACGAACTTAGGGCAGCCAAGTTTGAAGGCGACGGCAAAGAAGGCTCTTACCTTTTTAAGAGCGACGCGCAAAAACAAGCGGCTAAAGAAGCGCAGGCAACCCGCCCCATTACAGCGGCCCCCGCCCCTGCAGTTGTTGCAGCACAGGCGCGCCCGCAAGTGCAGAACACGGTTTCCACCGACGAAAGAGAAGCTTTATTACAGCAAAAACTTAAATACGAAAGAAACCAAGCCGTACTATTGGTAAAACGCTTTTACGACCAAAAGATAGACGCCTATATTATGAATATAGACAAAACGCAAAAGCGCAAAGGCCTTGTGCTTATGGCAAATGACCGCAACTGGGTTACCATAAAAACAGGCTCGCCCATATATAAAGTTACCTGCCGCGTCAACGGCAAACTTGGCCCTGCGCAGCAGAATATGAAAGATTACCCCATAGCCTGCGGCGTTTACGAAGTTAACCTTGACGACCAAACAGTTACGCCCAAAGACACCGACGCAAGAACAATAGTAAGCGGCGAATATAATAACTGATAATTGTTTTAAACTGACGCTAAAACCCCCGTACTTTTTATACGGGGGTTTTTTATTTGGGCAGATACTAACGCCGCGCCATAAAGAATAACGGCGCAAGGCCTAAAGCTACGGCACGCGTGCAATAAACGCTACCCAAAACAGGGCAAAAAAATACCGCCCCGTTTTATTGGAGCGGTAATTAAATTGTGTACGGACTGCTTAGAGCAAAGGTTTAATAAACGGTTTCCCAATCTCTGGTTGTAAGCGTAAATTCTACGCGTCTGTTGCAGGCGCGGCCGTCGGGTGAATCGTCTTTGACCAAAGGTACTCTTTTGCCATGGCCGTAGGTTTTAATGGAATCGGGATGCACGCCTCTGCTTGCAAGATAACTTTTAATTGCATTGGCGCGGGCTTTGGAAAGCCAGTCATTATATTCGTGCGAGCCGACTTCGTCCGTATGACCTTCAACAATAAGCTTCATACTGCGGTTGGCAACCATAATATTGGCAACTTTGTTTAAAACTTCGTAAGAGCTGGGGATAAGGACAATGCTGTCAAATTCAAAATCAACGCTGGGTATTTTTCTGCTTTCGCGCATTCTGGCTTCTGACTGGCGGCGGAGGGCGTTTTCGTTAGCGCGCATGGGGCAGATACCGCTTAAAGTAAATAAATCGGAAGGGCCTTTTGCCGCTTCTTTCTGCGCTTTCTTTTGCGGGCTGTAGCAACCCGTCAAACAGATAGAAAGAATAAGAGATAAAAATAGACTGAATTTCATACCAACCTCCGTTGATTTCAAAAATATTATAGCAAAACAACAGCTTTTTGGCTTAACATTTTTGGGTCCTTTTATTTGTTTTTAAGTTATCAACAATTATCAACAATCCTGTGGATAACTCGCCGTTTTAAGCCTGTTGCCAGTATAAAAGGACTCTTTTTTAATAATCTTAACAATAAATACTGTTGTAAACCGCCAAAAAACTGTTGATAACCCTTCAAAACTGTGGATAACTTTAAAACTTTGCCTATACCGCCGCTTAAAATCAACTTTTTATAAAGAGATATTACCGACGTGAAAATAATATAAAACCGCTAAATAAGTCCTAAATTTACAAATAGGACCAAAGTCCTATAAACTGTGGATAACTGTAAATATAAAATGCCCCGTTAAAGCCTGTTTTAAGCCTTAAAAGGGCATTTTTTGTTACTTTATAAGCTTTAAATCAGCCGCAAACGGCTTGCCTGAGGGCAACTCCCCAAAAACGGTTACAGTGCCTTCATTGGCCCCGTAAATAGGGGTTAACTGCGCGGCGGCGGAATCCCAATTAAAGAAAGGCGGCGCGCTTCTAACTTCTGCGGGGACATAATTAACTTCAAACCCGCCCGAAAGTAAAACATCAATCCAAACTTCGGCAGAGGGCATTGCCGCCAAAGAGAAGTGCTGAATGCTTGAATGCACTTTTGCTTTTTTAACTTTTCTGGTATCCGCATTAAGCAGATAATTAAGGTTAACTTCCGCCCAAAGATTTTTGTTTTTATCGGGCGCGGCAAATTTGTAAGCAAAGCCGGAAGGAAATTTTAAACCGCTCTTTTCCAACAAAACTTGCAGACGTATCATATTGCTTAAATTGCCTGCGGCCCAAACTTTAATATCGTCCTGCAAACCTACTGACAAAGCGGGAAGAGGAGTGGTTTCAAACAAAATAATCGCCAGATTTTTAAAATAATCGCCTTTAGATGCAACAATCTCCAGCCCTTTAACGGCAAGCGGGCCGCTGACGGCCAAAACTCTTTCTTTGGGAGAAGAAGCCACTTTATAATTAAGTTCAAAATAAGGCAAAAGTTCAAGGGTAAAAAACTCCGCTATTTCTGCGGCAGATACGGGGCGCGCGGGCATAAGCACGCTTACAAATACCGCTTGCGGATTATCATTTTTGCCTAAATAAAAATTTTCTTCTATCTGTTTTTTGCTTACAAGATTTTGCCCTAAAATATAAACTACGGGAAACGGAGATTCCCTCTTTTCATAACGCTGAGGCAAAATAACGCCTATTTTTACGTCGGTCTTTAAATATTTTGAGGGAAAAGCTGTTATAACTTCTTCCCCGTCTTTTATAAAAATGCGCATATCGTCTTTAACTGTTTTATGCGCGGTTACCGTCTGCGCGGCAAGCGCGCAGGAGCAGATAACAAATAAAAATAAGAAGGATAGTTTTTTCATACCTTCATTCTAACAAATTTATAACAAGAAAGACCCACAAAAAATAGGCACAAAAAAACTGATTTCTGGGTCCAAAGACCCTTTTTGAGGCGGCAGAAAGAAAGTTATACTATTAATGTAACAAAAGCAGTAAAGAAACTCAGCAGGTGATTATTATATGAAACGAACCCTAAAATTCATGCTTGCGTTAGGCAACGCAAGACTTGTGATGCTGGAAGACAAGGGAGAAAAAACATTTTACTCCAAAAGCCTTGTTTCCCCCTCCAACAAGAAAACGGACTTAAAGAGGATTGCTTTTTCCCTCGCGTCAAGCCGTTAATAACTTTTAGGAAGCCTCGCCCCGCATTTTTGCGGGGCGTTTTTTTTAGTACGCGCGGCCCGTTTTTTTAAAAAGGCAAATGCTATAATAAAAATATGAAAAAAATAATATTAACCGTCACAATTTTATCACTTTCCTGCTGCGCCTTTGCAAAACAATGTTTTACCTCCGCCCAGCAGCGCTATATATATGAAGCGGGCCTTGCCGCCGCCCAAGATAACGAACAGCTTACTGTTTGCCTTAAAGAAAATCTTAAAAACCAAACCTCCGCCGCGGAAGGTTCTGCGGATTTGGCCTCCCTAAAAAAATCAAACAATTTACGCTCGGCCCTGCCCGAGATAATGAACATTTTTAAAACTTCAAAAACGCCCTCTTATGTATTTATGGCGGCCTCGGCAATGGTATCCGCCGCGGGAGAGAGCGATGTGTACCAAAAGCAAATATTGGATATAGTAAACTCCGCAACGGCGGAAGATTACAAAAAAACTTTGGCTGTTATAATTTTGGTTTCAATGGACGCGGCCGACGGCAGTTATATTCCTTTTTTAACGCCCGCTTTAAAAGCGTCCGACGGCGGCCTTTCCGCCTATGCCTGCGGCGCGTATGCCATTTTGGTACCGGGTACTTTAGATAAATACTTAAGCCAAATCTTACAGCTTTATACCTTTGATAAAGTATTCGCGCAAAAAGCGTTTAACGCAACGGGCCTAAGCGAAAAGGCTTTAATATCAAAACTTAAAGAAGATTTTTATTCCCCCTCCGAACTTTTACGCCTTGGCGCGATAGAATGGATTGGCGACTTGGGCAATAAAAAACTGCTGCTTGATTTGCTGGACCCGCAGGTAGACCCAAAAGAAGAAAGTTCAACGCTTTCCGCCGCGGCTAATGCCCTTTTCAAAAACTATGCTTTGGTTGAAGAGGAACTTAAGAAAACTTTAAAGAGGGACCCGTCATCCCAAAGCGCGACGGTTGCGGTTATGACTTATTCCTTTTTGGGCAGTCAGGCCTACGGCACAATAGAACCCTTGTTGGAAAGCGGCAATGATAACGAAACGGCAAACGCTTTAAGGGTTGTTTCTTTTATCGCGGGCATTTTGCAAAAGGATAATACCTATTACGCCAATCCCGCGTTGGAAAAAGACAGGCTGATGAAGCTTATCGTCCCCGTCGCAAAGGCGGACAAAAACGCGTCACCCAAGGTTAAACCTTACGCGCAGGCGGCATCAAAAGAGCTGTACAATATGCTTAACCACTAATGCGCCGCCGCCTAAAAGACGCTATAATTTTGTATTATAAGTGATTATAAATAAACACAAATTTTAACGAGAGGTTATTTTATGCCAAAAAGAGTATTGCTTAAACTATCGGGCGAAGCCCTTATGGAAGAAGGCAGCAGAGGTATTAATCCCGCCGCACTTCGCTCCATTGCGGGTGAAATAAAAGAAGCCGTAAAAGCCACCAAGTGCGAACTTGCAATAGTTATCGGCGGCGGCAATATTTGGCGCGGCGTAAGGGACGGCGGCGGTATTATAGACAGAGTAAACTCCGACAATATGGGTATGCTTGCCACCATAATAAACTCTTTGGCATTACAATCCGCATTGGAAGATATTGCGGTGCCAACCCGTGTTTTAACCTCTATTAATGTATACGAACTTGCAGAACCTTTTATTAAAAGAAAGGCAATCCGCCACTTAGAAAAAGGCCGCGTAGTTATCTTTGCGGGCGGCACGGGCAACCCCTTCTTTACCACAGATACGGCAGCCGCTTTAAGAGCG
Organism: Elusimicrobiota bacterium; assembly: GCA_023393825.1. Taxonomy (GTDB): domain Bacteria; phylum Elusimicrobiota; class Elusimicrobia; order Elusimicrobiales; family Elusimicrobiaceae; genus Proelusimicrobium. The sequence continues at coordinate 10,044 of JAEXBW010000033.1, forward strand.
TCGGAAATTAAGGCCGACCTTGTGCTTAAGGCAACTCAGGTTGAAGGCGTCTACGACAGCGACCCTAAGAAAAACCCTAAAGCAAAACTTATCACCAAGATAACTTACGACGAAGCTATTAAGAAAGGCTTACAGTTTATGGATACCGCCGCTTTAGCACTTTGTTTGGAAAATAAATTTCCCCTGTGCGTATTTAACTTGCACAAAAAGGGCAATATAAAGTTGGCAGTTTCAGGCAAAAAAATAGGCACTACAATTTATTAAACGGAGCGTTTAATTTATGGAAGAACTTTTTGACCCGTCTAACTTTGTTTGGATAATACCGATGTGCGCTTTTGGCGTGTTTATTATTTGCGCTACCTGTTTTGTTTTAAGGAAAGAAATAAAAGGTATGATTGATAAACTTTTGTTCCCCTACAAAAACAGATACAGTATGCCCGCGGGAATAATAACAAAAGGTTCTATACCTAAAGAAGGCGAACAAACATCTTATACCGTTATGAAAGAGTCTTCGGGACTGGCGGAAATCCCCCTCTTGCTTACGCCCTTAAACCCGCACGATTTACCCGCGGCTCAGCAAGCGGACCAGCCCGCCGCCGCGCAAGAACAACCGACCGCGCAACCCGCCGATGTTCAAACGCAGGAAGCGGCAAAACCGCAGGAAGAAGTAAAAGAAGTTCCCGCCCAGCCGCAGGAAAAGGCGCAGGAGCAAAAACCCTCCTCCGTTTCTAAATTACGCGAGTTTATAAAAGACTTTAACGCCATCTTGTTCCCGCAGGCGCAAAGCTGCTTTAGCCCCAAACAGGACGCGGCGCAAAATGCGGCGCAAAATAATGTAATAGACCCTAATTTAACTTTGCCGCCCGTCCCGCCCACGCCTGCCGCAGTAAAAGAAGAACAGGCCAAGGCAAAAGAAACCGTGCAGGAAGCGCCAAAACCCAAATTGGATATTTTGGAAGTTCCCGCCCCGCAGGCTTCCCACAAAGCGGAAGACAAAGCAAAAAGCCCATATTTTATAAAGGACAGATATATTATTATCCTTTCCCTTTTAATATTAAGCGGCTTTGTTATCTTCTTAAGCGCAAGGGTAAGGCTGCTTAGCGCAATACAGCAAAGGCAGTATATAGAAATTAAGCAGCTTAAAGAACAGATTGCGGACGCTAAAGGCGGAAACGCGGGTAAAAAAGTTATAATATATGTACCCATTGGCAGTAACAGAATACAAAAATAAATAAAGAGGTTAAATTTATGGAAGGCATCAGCGCACTTTTAAACAATACAAGAGCAAATATGGACGCAGTATCTGAAAGGCTTAAAAAAGATTTAGGCACATTAAGAACAGGCCGCGCCAACCCCCAAATGGTGGAAAACGTCCGCGTGGAATATTACGGCGTACCCACACCGTTAAAGCAAATGGCTATGATAAATGTTACCGATGCCAGAACGCTTGAAATACAACCTTGGGACACCACCGCTATGAAGGAAATAGAAAAAGCCCTTCAGCAGGCAGATTTAGGCGTTACCCCCACCAACGACGGCAAGATTATAAGGATTATCTTCCCCCCGATGACGGAAGACAGAAGAAAAACGCTTGTAAAAACCATCTCCAAAATGACGGAAGATTACAAGGTTAATGTCCGCAACGAAAGACGCGACGCCATTGAAAAGCTTAAAAAAGCCCAGAAAGCGGGCGAAATTACCGAAGACGATTGCAAACGCTACGAAGTTGACGCACAAAAAGCGACAGATGCGGCAATCGCCAACATAGATAAGATTGTAGCCGAGAAAGAAAAAGAAATAATGACTATATAGTTTTATCCTCTGTTTTTATAAAACCCGCCCCGCTTGTACGGAGCGGGTTTTATATTGCTATAATTTACCTATGAAAGCTAAGATACCGCAGCATATAGCCTTTATTATGGACGGCAACGGACGTTGGGCCGCCGCCAAGGGCTTGCCGCGCGAGCAGGGCCATAAAGAGGGCGCGGAGTCCGTCAAAGTTATTGCGGAAGCGGCGCAGGAAAACGGCGTAAAGTATATAACGCTTTATGCTTTCTCTTGCGAAAACTGGACAAGACCTCAAACAGAAATTTCGGCCTTAATGGATTTGCTTAAACAAACTTTAAAGGATTTCAGCGACAAGGAAAATAAGACGGTAAAACTTATATTCAGCGGCAGGCGCGACAAGCTGCCAAAAGATGTTTTGGCCCAAATGGACGAAGCCGTACTTAAAACTGCGGGCAATAAAAAACTTACGCTTAATCTTGCGCTTAACTACGGCGCGCGCCAAGAACTTACCGACGCTTTTAATCAACTTGCCGCCAAAGGCAAAACAAAAATTACGGAAAAAGATATATCCGCCGCGCTTTACAATAATCTGCCCGACCCCGACCTTATTATAAGAACATCGGGCGAACAAAGACTTTCCAATTTTCTGTTGTGGCAGGCGGCGTATGCGGAGTTTTATTTTACGCCTGTGCTTTGGCCCGATTTCCGTAAAGAAGAATTTGTACGCGC
>JAEXBW010000043.1 GCA_023393825.1 Elusimicrobiota bacterium
TGGAAGGCAAAGCGCCTTTTAAAAATGTAATTACGCACGGTATGATAACCGACCAGCAGGGCAAAGCCATGCACAAGAGCGCGGGCAACAGCGTTGAACCCGACGAAATTATCAATAAATACGGCGCTGATATTTTAAGACTTTGGGTAAGCTTTACGGATTATTCCGACGACGTACGCCTTTCCAGCGAAATTTTGGAAGGGCCTATAGACAGCTACCGCAAAATCCGCAATACTATACGCTATGCGCTTGGTAACTTGCACGATTACAACTCTGCCTTGCATAAACCCGCCCCGCAGGATTTGGCGGAACTTGATAAATATTTGCTTAACCGCCTTGACGACCTTATCAAAAGCGTTACGGAAGACTACAGAGAGTTCCGCTTTAGAAAAGCTGTACGCTCCATAACGGATTTTTGTATATTGGATTTATCATCGCTTATGTTGGATGCCTCTAAAGACAGACTTTATACTTTAGGCGCATCATCGGCCGCGCGTCGTTCCGCGCAGGCTACATTAAGCGAAGTGGTTATAACAATACTCAAGCTTTTGGCGCCAGTCCTTTCCTTTACAACGGAAGAGGCGTGGCAGGAAATTAAAAAGCTACCCGTCGGCAAAGATTTGGAAGAAAGTATTTTGCTTTCCACTTTCCCGCAGGGCGTTTCCACCCGTTTCGGGCAGGAAATTGACGATAAGTGGAATAAGATTAGAGAGATAAGGGCAGTTGTCCTTAAATCCCTTGAAGAAGCCAGACAGAAAGGTTTAATAGGCTCTTCGCTTGAAGCTAAGGTAATCTTTAATTCCGCCGACGCCAAAGAAAAAGAATTTTTAAAACAAACTTTACCGCTGTGGCCGGAAGTCGCAATAGTTTCCCAAGTGGAACTTGCCGCGGAAAACGGTAAAGAAAAGTTGGACGTTACGGTAGAACACGCCAAAGGCGCAAAATGTCCGCGCTGCTGGCAGTGGAAAGAAGATATAGGCCAAAACCCGCACTACGACGATTTATGCGGACGCTGCGCCGCCGTATTGGAAAAAGAGAATGTTACGGTTTAAAGAAATATTGGCAAAATATAAGGCGGAATTAATTTATATTCCCCTTATATTTATGGCCGACAGAATTAGCAAAATACTTGCGCTTGAGTTTTTAAGAGAGCGTTTTAGTGTTTCGCTTTTGCCTTTTTTTAAACTTACTTATGTGGAAAATACGGGCGCGGCCTTTGGCTCGTTTCAAAATTCCAACGCGGGATTAGCTTTGGCCGCCGTCGTAATTTTGTTTGCGCTGTTTAAATGGCGCGACGAGGTTATTCATTTTGGCAAGATTGCCCGCTTCGCGCTTATTTTTATAGCGGCGGGCGCGTTTGGCAATCTTTATGATAGAATTGTGCTGGGGTATGTTGTAGATTATTTTGATTTTATAATTTGGCCCGTGTTTAATATAGCTGACAGTTTTATAACTGTCGGGGCTTTGCTTTTGGGCTATATTTTTATTAAAGATTCCTTTAAAAAATATAAGGAGGGGAAATGAAGAAGTTTCTTTTGGTTTTAACTGCAGCCTCGCTTTTTATCTGCGCTTGCGCTCCCAAAAACGACACTCTTTTTAAGGAAGCCGTTAAACTGGGCAAAGAGGGCAAACTTCCCGCCGCTCTTAAGATTTATAACAATATATTAAAGAAAGATCCCGAGTTCTTTTCCGCCCTTATAAACAGAGCCATTATCTACGAAAAAATAGGGGAAAACGGACTGGCGGAGCAGGATTATATTGAAGCCCTTACAATAGACCCTAACCGTCCCGAACTTTTAAATAATATCGGCAGTTTTTACCTTGCCCAAAAAAGGCCTTTGCTCGCTTTATCCTATTTAGATAAAGCTTTACGCCTTAACCCCAATTATTTTGTAGCCCTTTTAAACCGCGCCGCGGTTAACGAAGAACTGGGTTATCTTAACGCCGCTGCGGAAGATTTGGATATGGCTCTGGAGCTTGCCCCTGGCAATCTTACCGTTATAAAAAATAAAGCTATTGTGGATTATAAATGCTTTTATTTTGAAGCGGCCATAAGGGGCTTTACCGAAGTGCTTTATAATAATCCTACCGACGCAAAAACATTTTACGCGCGCGGTATGGCATTTAGGCTTTCGGGCAAATACGCCAATGCTCTTAACGATTTTAATATGGCCCTAAACTTGGACCATAACTATGTTCTCGCGCTTTACAGACGCGCGGAAATGTTGTTTAAAAGCGGCGATTATCAGGCCGCGTTGGGCGATTTAGATACATTAAAAGGTATCAATAATACTTTTGCTCCCGCTTACGAACTTACCGGCGATATTATTGCTATAGAAGACCCTATTCCCGCCGTGGCAAATTATCTTGCCGCCAAAAAGATTGACCCTGCCAACTCCGAAAGATACGACGCTAAAATAAGGCTTATGGCTTCCGAGCGCGGGCGTAAGGGAATTATTGCCAAGACTTTCCTTGACCTGTAATTTAAGAGGCTTTTAATGTCAGCAGCCGCAAAAAACAAACTTGTGTTTTTTAAGCCTTCCGCTTACTCCGTACGCGGCTGGGTAAGTGTGCTTGCGGCGGTGGTAACTTTACTGGCTTATTTTTTGGACTTTTCTTCCACAACAATTTTTCTTATATCCATAATAACCTTCTTTGCGGGTGGCGAGCTTTTTTTGCGCGCCACTTTGCGCGAACTTAAAAAAGGGTATGCGGGTTTTAACGCCTTTGTAACATTGTGCGCTACGGGCGCGTTTTTGTTCGGCATATTAAATAACTTTTCCGCCACGGCATTATTTTCGGTAACGGGCGCGTTTTTGATGCTGCCTTTTACTTTTGCTCTCGCTAATTTTATAAAAGCTTTTGAACTTAAAAGCATAGGCGCCGCCGCGCGCTTTATTGATAACCTTGATAATTTTATACCCAAATCAGCCGCGCGCGTTAACGGGGCGGAGGTAAAAAAAGTTTTTACGCAGGAAGTCGCCGTCGGAGAATTTATATTAATAAAAGTAGGCGAGCGTGTTCCGCTTGACTGCAAAATTACCGCGGGCAGCACGATGGCGGACGAAAACCTTTTAACAGGCAACATAACGCTGACTCCCAAGCAAAAAGGCGATAGTCTGTTTGCGGGCAGCATAAATAAAGGGCGCGAAGTTACAGCGCAGGTAATAAGCTTAAGGGATAATTCCAAGTTAGCGCAGGTTATAGAGGCTGTAAAAGAAAGCGAAAAAAAGAAAATATTTTCTTCCTCCATATTAGAGCGTTATTCCTGCAAAATGCTTATTTTCTTTTTAATCCTTGCCGCCGCGCAGGGTTTTGGCGGTTTTTACTACAGCGGTTTTACGCGCGGGTCATATTGGTTTATGGCTTTCCTGTTTGTACTTTCCGTTGCTGGGCCGATAACTTATATGGCGGCGGTATTGACCCCTTTAAAATACCTTAAGCAGGCTGCGGAAAAAAATAAAATTTTTATCAATAATATCTCCGCCGTTAAAGTTTTGGGAGAATGCAATAAAGTATTTATAGATAAAACAGGCACGCTTACAACCGCAAGGCTGGAAGTGGCAAAAATAATTCCCGCGCAAGGCGTAAAAGAAGCGGATTTGCTTAAAGCTGCTTTTACGGCCCAGCAGGGTACAAATAATATATTTTCTTCTGCGATAGCGGAATATTGCTCCGCGCAGGGTATTAAGGGGGAAAAAGTTACCTCTTGCGAGTTATACCCAAGCTACGGCACTATGGTAAAAACGGCGCGCAGCGTAATTTACGCGGGCAGGAAAACTTGGCTTGAAAGCAAGGGTATAAAAACCGACGAATATGCCGAAGACCTTAGGAAAACGGTTTTTTATGTTTCTAAAAACGATAAATTTTTAGGCTGTATTTATTTTACGGACAGGCTTCGCGCGAATGTTAAAGATACCGTTAAATACCTTAAAGCGTGCGGCAAAGAACTTTGTTTGCTTTCGGGCGATAATAACTCCGCCTTGGCGGAAGTCGCCGCGCGCGCGGGCATAGAAGAATATTACGGCGATATTTACCCGCAGGATAAAGCCGATAAAGTAAACCTTGGCGAGGGCCGCCTTTCCGCAATGATAGGCGACGGCTTTAACGATATCCTGGCCATGCTTAAGGCGGACGCGTCCATAGCTTTTGCCTCCACGGGGGAAAATGCTTTTACTGGCTGGGTAGATTTTACGGTTAAGAGTAAAGATTTTATCTCTATAAAAAAAATATTTGAATTTGAAAAAAGACAGCAAAATATTACCAGAGAGAATATTTATATATCAGTGCTTTTCAGTCTTTTAACCTTGCACTATGTGCTTGGGTTAAACAGAACTTTAACTTGGTATATGCTTATGGGAATGGTTATATTTGCTATATTATTTATAATGTTAAATTCCGCGAGGTTGAAAAATGAGTAAAGATTTAAATAAAGACATTGATTTTGGCTATACAAAAGACCATGCCCGCAAAGGCGCAAATGCAAAACTGCCCGAAATTCAATGCTGGGAAAACCAATATAAAAGGGACTATCTTATCAAAATAGTATTGCCCGAATTCTCTTCCGTCTGCCCCAAAACGGGCTTGCCTGATTTCGGCGTTATCACTATAGAATATATACCCGCAAAGCTTTGTTTGGAACTTAAATCGCTTAAGTACTATTTGCTTGAATACCGCGATATGGGCATTTTTATGGAAAACATTGCAAATAAGATACTTGACGATGTCGTGCGCGCCTGCAACCCCAAAGCCCTCCGCGTAACAGGTAAGTTTACGCCCAGAGGCGGTTTGGAATCGGAAATTATTGCAGAACACGGCAAGTGGGCTAAAAAATGAAACGCAAAAACATAACGGCCTTTGTTTTAGGCGTTATAGCAGCGGGACTGCTTTGGCAGTTTTACCTTAAACCCAAGTACGATATACACACGGGCGACGAAGAAACTATGGCCCTGCTCCGTCAGGCTGATGTTGACGCTTTGGAACAGGCGACATCGGAGGTTGCGGGACAGGTGCTTTATTCTACCGCCGATGGCGACGTTAAGAGGGAGGACCTTTTAGATACATCCTCCGCCGCGCCCGAATCTTTTGACTTCCAAAGCACGGCAAATAAACCGCTGGACCCGTATCAGCAGGCCGCACGCGGAGATAAAAGACGTGAAACCAAAATAGTTTTAGACAGTAATAATATTCTTGTTAAGCCAGACGCAGCGGCAAAGATGCCTGAGCCTGTTTCCGAAGAAGAACAAAAAATTTCTCAAGATCAGGAACTTAAAAACAGATTAAGCATTATAAAAGCGCCCGTTAAATATCATCTTATAAAGAATCAAAACGAATATGACGCTTTTAAAAAGCAAAACGCGGGGCCGTATAACGCAAAGGTTAACTTTGGCAAGGAAATGATTTTGTTTTTAGAATCTGACAGCAGGCTTTCCAGCGGATTCTTTGAGATTGACGACGTGCTTGAAGAAAAGGGTACATTAGATGTATATTATAGGGTAAATATAATAGGAACTTCGGCGCGGCAGGATATTATGCCGTATAAAGTTTTGCCGAAATCCGCCAAGGAAATATCTTTAAAACAAATAAAATAGCTTAGGGGGGCGGGGATATGTTTTGTAAAAAAGGGTTTACGCTTATAGAATTGCTGGTAGTGGTAATTATTATCGCTGTATTGGCGGCGATAGCCTTGCCGCAATATCATTTGGCTGTAGAAAAAACAAGAGCGACAGAAAGACTTCAGCTTGCAACGCACATAGCGCGCGCTCAGTTTGCTTTTTATCTTACAAATAACGCTTATGCGACAACCTTGGAGCAGTTAGATGTGTCCTTCCCCGGTTATCCCAGCGCTACAAAAAATCTTGGCATATATCCTAAAAACGCACACGGCGAAGTGGAAGTAAAATTTCCCGTAACATCACAAGGCAGATATTCTTACTCTATCTTTGTAGGGCTTGAACCCAGAACCTATTCCGGCGGTATGAGAAGCGGCACCATAAGCTGTGGACCTTCGGAAGACGATATAGCCCAAAAGGTATGTAACAATCTTTGCAACGGTTCCGCTTATAATTATGTAAACAACGGCAGGTGCATTATAGGTTATATGGCAGGGCAGTAAATTCCCCACAGGTAAGTTCCCAAACGCGAGAGCTTATATTTGCAAAAGGGTTGTAATATCACTATCTTCAGAGAGGTCAAAAAATGTTTTTACGAAAGGGTTTTACGTTAATAGAGTTGTTGGTTGTCGTGCTTATAATAGCAATCTTAGTTGCCATAGCTTTGCCCAAGTATGAGTTGGTTGTGGAAAAAAGCCGTTCTAAAGAAGCTTTTAACGTCTTAGCTGCTTTGGAAATGTCTGTACAGGCGCAGTTTTTGGCAAACGGAAGGGATTATTTGGCCCAGCGTGTTTACGGCGATGTCGTATTTAACCAGTTAGATGTAACCGTTCCCGCTTTAGAAACCAGCCCCGACGAGAAACAATGGTGTACAAAGTTCTTTCAATTCTCTATAGATTGTAATAAGTGGTGGGATATGTGCAGGGTAAGCGCGCACCGCATAGGCGGCAGCGGCAACAGAAAGTGCGAATTTGCCGCTTTCCACAATGTTAAATATATCATTAACTCCGACATTGCTTTTAATAACCCTCCTAAAAGATACTGCACAAACTGGGCAGCAGGAGAACACGAATTCGGCGAGAAGTTCTGCGCCACCTTGCTGGAAGAAGGTCTTGTAAGGCCAGAATAATATTTAAATATCAAGAGCAAATAAAAATCTCCCGCTTATTATAAAAGGCGGGAGATTTTTTTGCTTTAAAACGCTGCGGGCTTATTCCTGCCCGAAGATATTATTAAGCTGCCTGTTAACACGGTAAAAAGTTGCGCATTTGGGCATATCTTTAATACGCTTTGCGCCGATATAAGTCATTGCGCTTCTTATCCCGCCCAAGATGGCAAGCAGGGTGGTTTCTATATCGCCGCGGAAGGGGATTTCCACCACTTTGCCCTCGCTGGCGCGGTACTTTTTCATACCGCCGTAAAACATATCTTGCGCGTATTCTGAACTCATACCGTAAAATTTCTTAAACATTTTCTGCTCAAGCAAGCAGGAAAAGCTGTCATCGCCTTCGGGTTCAACCTGATTGGTCTGAAAGGTTTTTGTTATAAGCTCGCCGCCGCTTTCATTATGCCCCGCAAGCATACCGCCAAGCATAACAAAGTCCGCGCCCGCGCATAAACTTTTGCATATATCACCGGGGACGGTGCAGCCGCCGTCGGCGCAAATCATACCGCCAACGCCGTGCGCCGCGTCCGCGCATTCTATTACGGTAGAAAACTGCGGCCTGCCCACGCCCGTTAATTTGCGCGTTGTGCAAACAGAGCCGGGGCCTATGCCTACTTTAACAATATCAACACCGTTTAAAATAAGGTCTTCGGTCATATCGCCCGTTACCACATTGCCCGCCATAATTAAAGCCTTAGGATAGGCGGCGCGCACCTTGTTTATATAGTTTACGAGATAGGGGGAATAACCGTTTGCTACGTCTATGCAAATATTGTTTACAAGCTTAGTTTCCATTATGGTCTTAAGCTTTTTAAAATCTTCTTCCGAAACGCCTGAACTTATAAAAATAAGGTCATTATTTTTAAACTCTTTTTTATTGGCTTTAAGAAAGTCGGTAATCTCTTTAATGGTGTAATGTTTATGTAAAGCGGTAAAGAGTTTATGCTTTTGCATTTCTTTAGCTATTTCAAATGTGCCTGTTGTTGCCATATTGGCGGATACTATACCCGTGGCTTTTATTGTTGAGGGACACCATTTAAAGGTATATTCTCTTTCCACCTCAACCTGCGAGCGGGAAGCCAGCGCAGAACGTTTGGGGCGCAGCAGAACATCACAGTAATCTAATTGTATGTCGTCGTGAATCCTCATAAATAAATCTCCGTAAAACTGATATTTTTTGGTCAAATAGGAAAGCAGGCCGTTTATTATCATATAAAATTTAGCCGTTTAATGCTTTGCCAAGCCAAAATATACCTTTAAATACTTGGCATTTTGGGGCCTTAAAATGTATACTTTTAGGTGTTGCCGCTCTTTAAGGATATGCGGTAAAAAAATCTATAATATATAAAAACGGAGGATTGCACGCTTATGAAACAATTAATAGTGGTTTTACTTCTTTTGGGCGGCGGGTATTATCTTTATAATAACGGATTTCTTAATGTTATAAAAGGCCAGATAGGGGTTAATTCCCAATTTTTTATGGGTGGTAATAATTCTGCCTCAAAGACGGTGGCAAAACTCGGTTTGCCCGAAAAAGAACCCTCCCGCGCGGGCGGTTTAAAAGGCGCTACGGAAAATATAAAAACTGTTGAAAGAACTATTTTTGATACTTATGACGCTTCCGCCTGCTATGCCTATGTGGAAATGGCTTACGCCAACGGTTCAGATGATTCCGCCCTGCTTATAAACAGATACCTTAACGCGTTTACCCTGCCCGAAGAAAAGGCAAAAATATTTAATATGCTTTTAATGTATAAAGATAAGCAAACCCTTGATATTTTAAAGAACTTTTTTGACAGGGGCGTATTTTCCAGAAAGGTACTTTTGCGCAAAATAGCGGATTTTAAATCTTTTGAAGTCGCGCCCATAATTACCGAAGCGATGAAAGACCCCAATGCCTCTGTAGCCGCGGAAGCCAAATTGATTAATGACGAAATATCTCAGCAGCCTTGGTACAATCAACCGACGGCAGATGGTACGCCGACGCTTAAAAGAACTTTGCCTACACAGCAGATAGAAGATGCTATATCCGCCCCTATGGGTTCTTAATTTTTTGTAACGGAGCATTAAAATGGACATCAGCGAAATAAATAAAAAAGTGCAGGAAGAAAGTTTATTCTTGCAGGGTTTGAAGCACGAAATATCAAAAGTTATAGTAGGGCAGGAAGACTTGGTAGAAAAGATGCTTGTTGCCCTTATTGCCGACGGACACGTGCTTATAGAAGGCGTCCCCGGTTTGGCAAAAACTTTAACGGTTAAGACGCTTGCCGACGCTTTAAGCGCCTCATTTCAGCGCATACAATTTACGCCCGACCTTTTGCCCGCCGATATTACGGGTACGCTTATTTTTAATCCTAAGGAAGGTTCTTTTACCCCGCGCAAAGGGCCTGTGTTTGCCAACCTTGTTTTGGCCGACGAAATTAACCGCTCTCCCGCTAAAGTGCAAAGCGCGCTGTTGGAAGCTATGCAGGAACGTCAGGTAACGATAGGCGACGAAACTTATCCCCTGCCCGTACCGTTCATAGTTTTGGCTACGCAAAACCCCGTTGAGCAGGAAGGCACCTACCCTCTACCCGAAGCGCAGGTGGACAGGTTTATGCTTAAAATAAAGGTAAGCTATCCTTCCAAAGAAGAAGAAAAAACTATTTTAGAGCGTATGTCGCTATCCCAAAAACCGTCGGTAAATACAAAGATAACTACCGAGGCTATACTTAAGGCGAGGGCTGTGGCGGACGGTATTTATGTAGATGAAAAGGTTAAAAATTATATTGTTGACCTTGTCTTTGCCACCAGAGATCCGAAAGCCTATAAGTTAGAAGAAATTTCCTCTTATATTCTTTATGGCGCAAGCCCCAGAGCGTCAATTTATCTTACGCAGGCCGCCAAGGCTTTTGCCTTTTTAAACGGCAGGGGATATGTGACGCCCGAAGATATAAAAGAATTAGGCCCCGATGTATTGCGCCACCGCATACTGCTTACTTATGAAGCCGAGGCCGAAAACATTACAACGGAAGATATCATTAAAAAGATATTCGCTACGGTAGAAGTGCCATAATGCAAACGGCAGAGATTTTAAAACGCGTTCGTCGGATAGAGATTGAAACCGGCAAACTTGTAAGCGAAACTTTTGCCGGGCAGTACCTTAGTGTCTTTAAGGGGCAAGGCATAGAGTTTGCCGAAGTCCGCCAGTATATCCCCGGTGATGATGTGCGCAGTATAGACTGGAACGTATCTGCCCGCAGCGGCGGAACCTTTGTAAAAAAGTTTAACGAAGAACGCGAACTTAGCGTTATTATAGCGTGCGATGTTTCCGCCTCGCAATTTTTCGGCTCTACGGGCCGTTTAAAAAGCGAAGCCGTGGCGGAACTGGGCGCGTTATTTGCTTTCTCCGCCATAAAAAACAACGATAAAGTAGGGCTGCTTTTATTTTCCGACAAGATAGAGCTTTATATCCCGCCGCGCAAAGGCAAGCGCCACGTTTTGCGCTTGATAAGGGAGCTTTTGGCCTTTAATCCCAAAAGCAAAGGCACTGATATTTCCCTTTGTTTGGATACCTTAAACAGGGTTATAAAAAGAAAGGGCATTTTGCTTTTAATATCCGACTTTATGGCGGAAAATTACGAAAAATCTTTCAAACTTGCCACCCGTAAGTTTGACCTTGTTCCCGTAGTTGTGCAGGATAAGGCGGAACTTTCTTTGCCCGCTCTGCCTGCCTTTATCTCTTTTGAAGGACTTGAAGACGGTGGCGGGGAAAGTTTGGTAGTCGGTCTTAAATCCGCCTTAAGAGCGCAAATAAACCGCGCTTATAAAGATAATGCGGAAAAAGCGCAAAAACTTTTTACCTCCGCTGGAGTGCAGTACATAAACATAGACGCGGCGGAAGATATTACAGACCCCGTAGTGAAATTTTTTAAACAAAGAGCGCGCAAACTTAAAAGATGACAAAAAAAATATTTTTATTTATTTTCCTTTCCCTGCCTTTTGCGGCTTTAAACACAAGCGCGCAGCAAACGCCCGCGCCCGAAAGCAGCGTGCCGCCCGCAGCTGCCACCGCCCCCGCTCCGCAACCGTCCGCACAAACAGCCGTGCCTTCCGCCGTAAATAAAGACCTGCCCGTTATCGTGGCGGGCAAACCCAAAACAGCCGTCTTCGGCCGCCAGTTTGAAGTGCAGGTGGAACTGCCGCAGGAGGCGCAACTGGACTCGGTAAATTTTGACCGTAAAGATTTTGAAATTATTAAAATAACCAGAAACCAAATAAATCCGCGCAAAATTACGCTTACGGTAATACCGTTTAACTTGGGCGTTTTGCAATTCCCGCAGACAACTTGGGTTGACGCGCACGGCAATAAATATCATTCCGACACTTTCCGTATAGAAACAAAACCAGTGCAGGCAAAAGTTAAAAAACAAGGTTTGGCAGATATTCGCCCGCCCTTCCGCCCGTTTAACCCGTGGTATATCGCATTGGCTATCGCGCTTGCGGCTGCTGCTTTTGCGGCGTGGAGATGGTATAAACTTAAAAAGGCCGTCATTCCCGCAGGCCAGATAACACCCTATACGGCGGATAACCGCCCTTTGCACATAATAGCTTTGGAGCAGATAGATAATTTGCTTATGGAAGGCCTTTGGGAGGCGGGGCATTACAAACTTTTCTATATCCGCCTTACCGATATTTTGCGTGATTATTTTGCCGCCAGATTTGCAATAGAAGCACACAAACTTACGACGAGAGATTTAATAAAAGCCCTTAAACGCTGCAAGGAGTTTAAGGCGGATACCGACCCTGTAAATCAGTTTTTAAGAGAAGCGGATTATGTAAAATTTGCAAAGGTAGTCCCCGCCGATGCCGAACGCGACGCCCACATCAAAATTTTGCGCGATATAATAACGGAAACAAAACAACCTTTGGCTTTACAACCCAGCTCCGACGATGTTTTAAAAACCGATATAAAGATTTTTAACTCGGCGGAAGCTCATAACGAGGGCGAAGTAAAGATAGGGCCTGAAATAGAAATTATCCGCAGCGAAAAGGAATTTGCCCAAAGGCTTACGCAAAGGGAGCAGGGCATTAAAGATTTATCATCTGCGTTGCACGCTGTAGCGGCGGCCCCCGCGACTGTAAAAAAGGAAGAGGCAAAAGCAGAACCCCGTGCCGAAGACAAAAAGGAAAATAAAAAAGAAGAACCTCAGCCTGAAATGAAGGAACTGTTTTTGGTAAGCCGCCAGCCTTTCCGCCCGATAGATTTAAAAGTAAAATCCGCCTTGGAAAAGCAGGGCGTTAAATATGCCCAGATGGCGGAAGCGTGCTTTACCCAAACTCCCGTTTTTACAAAACCGCAGCCGCAGGCGGAAGTAAAGAAAGAGGAAGAACACGTCACGCACAGAACTTTGCCGTAAGAGAATTTTGTTATGAAAAAAATTACCATTGATATAAATAAAGAGGAATTTACAAAATATGTTATTTTTGCCGCGCTCGGCGCAGTTGTCGCCGCTGCTTTGGCTTTGCTTATTTCCTTTTTAGTTAAAGCAATGAATTTTGCCAACCCGCATATTTTGTACTTTTTAATACCGCTTTTCCTTTTGCTGGCGGCGGCGGGCGCGTGTAAAAAATATTATTATCCGTCGGTAAAATATCCCTTTGCAAAAGGTCTTAAAGTAAAAACAGGTATTATTGGGCTGCTTGTAAAATGGTTGTCTTTTGCGCTGTGCTGCGCCGCTCTTGCGCTTTGCATAGTTGCGCTTGCCCGCCCGCGCCTGACGGGTAAAAGCATTATCCCGCCCGCAAAAGGTATAGATATTATGATGACTATTGATACCTCTGGCAGTATGGAAGCGGTGGACTTTGACCCTAACAGAATGGCAGCCGCAAAAATGACCGCGCAGGATTTTATAGATAAAAGGGAAAGCGACAGGATAGGTATAGTTGTTTTTGCGCAGATAGCAATGCTGCAATGCCCTCTTACGTTGGACTATACCGCCCTGCATTCTTTTGTAGATACCATAAACATAAATATGCTTGGCGGCAGCGGCGGCACGGCTATCGGCGACGCTATTGCGGTTTCCGCCGCGCATCTTAAGGATAGCCCCACAAAAAGTAAAATTATAATTTTGATTACCGACGGGGAATCTAACAGCGGCACTGTTGACCCCGTTGCCGCCGCAAAAGCTGCGGCGGGCTACGGCATTAAAGTTTATACCATAGCCATAGCTGGCGAGGGCGATGTGCAAATGCCTGTGGAAAGTTTTTTTGGCACCACTTACGTTAATATGCCCAACAATGCCAATGTGGGCGAAGGTTTGCTTAAGGAAGTTGCGGTAACTACCGGCGGGGAATTCTTCCGCGCAAAAAACAATGCAGAACTGGCGGGTATTTACGCCAAAATAAATATGCTTGAAAAAACAGATTTTGAGCAAAAAACGGAGGTTAACTATAAAGATAATTACGCGGGGCTGTTAAGCGCGGCTTTGATACTTTTACTGCTTGCTTTTATAACGGAAAAATTTATCTTTATAAAAATACCTTAATATGGAACTTTTCGCAAATACAAAAATATTTATTTACCTTGCCATAAGCGCGCTTACTGTTGCGGCTTTGTGGTTTTACGGCGTGAAGCGTAAAGAATATATTGTAAAAAAACTGTTTTCCGCCGCTAATTATAAAACGCTTATCCCACAGGAACTTGCCCGCCGCAGACGTTTGAGCGATATATTATTTTTAGTCGGCCTTTTATTTTTGTTTATCGCGCTTGCAGGCCCGCAGTGGGGCAGGCAAAAAGTGGAGGCTGATATAAGCTATTCCCAAACCGTTTTGGCTGTTGACGTTTCCGCCTCTATGGCCGCGCGCGATATAAAACCCAACAGGCTTTCTGGCGCAAAAACAATGCTTTCCATGCTTACGGAAGATATGACAAACCAGAGAATGGGTATAGTCGCCTTTACTTCCAGAGCTTTCCTGCAATGCCCCGTTACCACAGATATTTCCGCGCTGCAAAGTTTACTCGGCGCGTTAAATTTTAACTCTCTTCCCGTGCAGGGTACTTCCCTTGCGGCGGCGGTAAGGCTGGCTTCGCAAATGCTATCCCCTTACCCAGGTAAAAAAGCCCTTATACTTGTGACCGACGGGGAGGACCACAAACCGCAGGATATAGAAAACGCGGTAAAAGAAGCGCGTTCAAACGATATTAAAATTATTGCCGTAGGCATAGGCAGTAAAGACGGAGAGCTTATCCCCGTCAACACGCCTACGGGCAGAAGCTACAAAAAA
The DNA here is from genome assembly GCA_023393825.1 of Elusimicrobiota bacterium. Classification (GTDB taxonomy): domain Bacteria; phylum Elusimicrobiota; class Elusimicrobia; order Elusimicrobiales; family Elusimicrobiaceae; genus Proelusimicrobium. The sequence goes on from JAEXBW010000043.1 coordinate 14,044, forward strand.
GATAAAGATGGCAAGACTGTTCTTACCAAATTGGACGAACAATCGCTTATGGCCTTAGCCTCCGCCACGGGCGGCGTTTATATAAAATACACCACCGCGCAGCAAACCGCGGAGGAAATTACCGTCCAACTTTCCGCCTTAGATAAGAGTACTTCCAAGGCTTCCAGCGGCATTGTTTACAAGAACCGCTACCAAATACCGCTTTTTATAGGCATTTTACTTGTCTTATCCTCTATACTTATTCCTCTAAGAAATGTAGAATAAGAAATATGCGTACCAAACTTGTTTTATTTTTCGCTTTGCTGCTTTTATCCCGCGCGGCTTTTGCTTCGGGTTCGGGCCTTTTGCGCAGCGGCAACAGCGCATATAATAATCAAAAATACGGCATAGCTTTTGACCTTTACCAGCAGGCCGCGCATAAGGGCAGCCCCGCCTATGGGCAATATAATTCGGGCGCGGCGCTATACAGACTTAAAGATTATAATAATGCCGCAAAGGCTTATCTGGACGCTGCCGAGCAGGACCCCGCCCTTAAGCAAAACGCATATTTTAACGCGGGCAATGCTTATTACAATACAGACAAAACCAAAGCCGCCGCTTTATACCGCTCCGCCTATCTGATGAATTTGAAGGACGAAGAAGCCCTTAATAATTTGCAGCTTACCTTGCAGGAGCAGCAAAAAGATAAAGACAATCAAAATAATCAAAACAATAAAGACAATAACAATCAGAACAATCAGGATAAGCAGAATAATAAAAATAATAAGAGTGACAACCAGCAGGAAAAGCAGGACAATGGGCAAAATAATATTTCTAAAGAAGAAGCAGATAGTGTGCTTCAAATGCTTAAAGAGCAGGGCAATAATGTGCTGCCTCCCGCCGCTAAGCCCAGGCAGGAAACCGTGGATAAGGATTGGTAATGATAATGTTTAAAAGGATATTTCTGGCTTTTGCTTTTGTTTTGTGCGGCGCAGCGGCCTTCAGTCAGGTAACTATACGCGCTTCCGTTGATAAACCCATTGCCGACTTGAGCGAAGATATAAACCTTACCATAACCGTAAACGCGTCCGTAACCGATATTGAAGCGCCGCAAATGCCGTCCCTGCCTAATTTTAATATTTACTCCTCGGGCCAAAGCAGAAATATAACAATGATTAACGGCAAGGTTAATACTCTGCAAAAGTTTAATTATATTTTGTCGCCGCGCTTTGCGGGTAAATCCACAATAGGTTCTTTTACAATTAAGGCAGGCGGGCAGCAATATGCAACAGAACCGATAGCAGTTGAAGTTTACCGCAAAGACGGTTCGGCACCAAAAGCGGGCGGCGCGAAAGACGCCAAAACTTCCGCACCCGCGCAGGCCGACCCTGCCGTAAAAACCGCCTCTAAAATGCCTGATTTTTTTATGACGGCTTTCGCCGATAAAACAAAGGCATATCTTAACGAGCAGATACTTTTAAAAGTACGTTTTTATCAGGCGCAAAGCACGCTTGGCAACCCGCAGTATGACAGGCCTAAAATGCAAGCCCTTGTTCCCGAAGAAATAAAAACAAATCAGGATTCCCAAACCATAGACGGCAAGCAGTATATCTATACGGAATTTGTTACGGCCCTGTTCGGCATTTTACCGGGTAAAGCTATAGTCGGCCCTGCCACCGTGCAGTACAGCATTGTGGAAGGCGCGGATATGGACACTTTTGATTTGTTCTTTAATGCGGCGGCGGGTGCTTCATCAAAGTCTGTAAAAAGCGAACCCGTTTATATAGACATTGAGGCTTTGCCCAAAGATAACCGCCCCAAAACTTTTTACGGCGCCGTCGGCACGGATTACTTTATAACCGCGGAAGCCGACAATACCAAACCGCAGGCGGGCGAACCCGTTACCCTTACCGTTACGGTAAGGGGCAATGGCAATATGCGCGCGATAGCCGATATCCCAGCGCCCGATATGGGTGCTAACTTTAGGGTATACGATACAACATCATCTTCGTCTACAAAATTAAACGGAACTTTGGTGGGCGGCGTTAAAACCTGCAAAACAGTTATTGTGCCGCGCGTATCGGGCACATTTGAGATACCCAAAACTTACTTTACTTATTTTGACACGGCAAGCGCCTCTTACAAAACGGTAAGCGCGCCGCCGATACTTTTGGACGTAACGCCATCTTCCGCCGCTAAAGGCACAAGCGTTTCTTTTTCCAGCGATACTTTGCCCGCGTCGGCAAGAGTGGAAAAACTTAACGCGGACATCAGCTATATAAAAAGCGGAAAAACAGGTGTTTTTACTTCATTTACCAATTTCTTTGACGGCCTTGGCAGCTTTAACTATTTAATTTTTGTTTTGATTTTAGCAGGTATTGCAAAGCATATATTAGGCGTAAAAGAACTGCCGCTGCTTGCCAAAAAGAAAGCTTTTAAAAATGCCAAAAAGGCTTTGGCGCAGGCCAAAACTTTGGGTGAGGTTTCCGCCGCTTTAACCGATTATCTTGAAGCCAAAAAAGGCGGGCCGATAGGCATTATGACAATTTCCGACGTTGCCGATAATCTTAAAATAAACGCGCTTAATAGCCAAGCCTTAGCAAAACTGTGGGGAGAGTTTGAAATGCTTAAATACGCCCCCGCCGCAATGCTTACAAACAGCATAGCCGTAAGCGAAGCCGCCGAGAGAACTTTGGAACTTATAAAAGAACTTGAAAAGGAGATAAAATGAAAAAACTGCTCCTGCCGCTTTTAGCCTTTTTGGTTTTTCCTCTTGCGCTTAGCGCGCAAACTTTGGAGGAAGAACACGCAGCCCTGCAGCCCGAAACGCAGGCGCCCGCCGCGCTTGACCCGCAGGCGGCGCAAACTATCAGCCGTCAACAGGCGGAAAGGCAAATATTACCGCCGCCCGCTTTAGCACAGCTTTTAGATTCTCACATTACCCAAGAGCAGGGCCAAACCATTGCCGATAGGCCTGCCTCAACAACGACTGAAGAAGTTGCATCCGCCCCCAAGGCCGAGCAAAATATAAGTGCGGGGGAATTATATAACAGGGGCGACTACCTTGGCGCGGCGCAGGGTTACGAAAAGGAATTGCTTGCCAACACTTTGCCTTCCCCGTATCTTTACTATAATTTGGCAAACAGCTATTTTAAGTCTGGCGACCCTGATAAAGCGATAGTAAATTACTACCGCGCCTTCAGACTTTTGCCCAGAGATAAAGATATAAAGCGCAACCTTGCTTTTGCTTTAAACAGCACGGGCCAAAAGCTTTTGCCCGACGGTATGCCGCAGGCCGCTTTTGACGCTTTCTATTTACTTTCCGCACGCGAATTGCGCGGAACAATGTGGTTTTTAGGTTGGATATTTGCCCTGTGTTTTGCGGGGGTAATGTTCGGTTGTAAAAAAGGTTTTTGTAAAAAAGCAGTTATCGCAAGCGGCGTTTTGCTTGCGCTTTGCAGTATTTGGTATGCGGCCCGTCTGCAGGGGGACAGCAGTCCCTTGGCGGTGGTGGTTGTATCCAGAGCCGAGGTGAGAAGCGGCCCGGGGGAAAACTTCCCCGTAAGTTTAAGCGTGCCGCGCGCCCACCTTGTAACGCTCAGCGACAGTAAAGGCATTTGGGCGGAGATAGAAATACCTTCAGAACAAGCCAAAGGCTGGGTACTTAAAAAATCGGTAGAGGAGATTTAATTTATGTTTACTAAACAGGAAGCGCAGGAACTTATAGAAGTTGTAAGATACGTCGGCGATAACTTGGGGCCGCAGGTGGACCAACTTGCCGCAGAAATTGTAAAATGCTTTAAGGCGGGCGGCAAAGTTATCCTTATGGGCAACGGCGGCAGCGCAGGCGACGCGCAACACATAGCGGCAGAATTTGTAGGCAGATACAAAAAAGAAAGAAGATCCTACCCCGCATTAGCTTTAAACACCAATACCTCCACTTTAACCGCCGTCGGCAATGATTACGGCTACGATGTAACCTTTTCCCGTCAGGTGGAAGGCTTTGCAAAAACGGGCGATGTCGTTATAGGCATTTCCACGTCGGGCAACAGCACAAATGTTTATAAAGCTTTAGAAGTCGCCAAACAGGCGGGCTGCTATACGGCGGCTTTCTTGGGCAAGAGCGGCGGCACAATTAAAGATATTGTAGATTTACCTATCATCGTAAAAAGCAACAATACCCCGCGCATACAGGAATGCCATATTTTTATAGGCCACACCCTTTGCGAATTGGTGGAAAAGGAGATTTAAATGAAAGTTGCCATAGGCTGCGATCATGCGGGCTTTCCCGTCAAACAGGCAGTAATAGAAAAAGTTAAAGACTTGGGCCACGAAGTGCTTGATATGGGTACAAACAGCGAGCAAAGCGTGGACTACCCGGACTTCGCCGCCAAAGTAGCTTGGGCCGTTAAAAAAGGCGAGGCGCAACGCGGCATAGTTATCTGCGGCAGCGGCATAGGAGCGTGCATAGCCGCCAATAAATTTAAGGGCATAAGGGCCTGTGTAGCGCACGATTTATACAGCGCGGCGCAGGGCGTAGAACACGATAATATGAACGTTTTGTGCCTTGGCGGCAGGATAGTGGCGGATACTGCGCCAAAGCTTGCCGCGGCGTTTTTAAACGCTTCTTTTGAAAGCGGGGAAGCGCGCCACTTAAGACGTTTAAATAAAGTTTTGAGCATAGAAGAAGAAAATTTTAAATAAATTCTCTTAAAGTACAAACTTAAGAGGGGATAAACTATGAGAGTTACTTATAATAAAACAGCGCAGGAACTTATTAAAAAGGGAGAAGAAAAGCTTAAAGCTTTAAATTTTGCTCCCCGTCTTTATTCTCACGATGCGACGCTTTGGAAAAAGGAAGAAGAACATACAAAAATTATAAGCAACTCATTGGGCTGGACGGAAGTTTACGACTGGACGCTTAAAGCCCTGCCGGAAGTTACGGCCTTTGCCGCCGAAGCCAAAAAAGATTATAACCACATTGTTTTGATGGGTATGGGCGGCAGCAGTCTTGCGCCCGAAGTATTAAGAGTACTCTTTGGCAAGCAGGAAGGCTGGCCCGAACTTTTGGTTTTGGACAGCACCAACCCCGACTGGGTTGCCTCCGTCCGCGCGCAGATCGACCCTGCAAAAACAATTTTTATTTTTGCCAGTAAATCCGGCGGCACGGTTGAACCTGCTTCCCAATTTGCGTATTTTTACGAGGAAGTAAGCAAAGTAAGCCAAAACCCCGGACACAATTTTATAGCCATTACCGACCCCGGTACAGGCCTTGAAACTTTAGCAAAAGAACATAAATTCAGAAAGATTTTTATAAATAAAGCCGATATCGGCGGCAGATTTTCCGCCCTGTCTTTATTTGGCGTTGTTCCCGCCGCTCTTTGCGGGCTTGACGCAAAACGCCTTATTGAAGAAGCAAAAAAACAAGGCGACGCTTTTAAAGCGGGTACAAATAAAGCCGCTTTTGAACTTGGCGCATTAATAGGCGCGGCTTACGCCGAGGGCAAAGATAAACTTACGCTCCTTATGCCTAAAGATATTGATACTTTCGGCCTGTGGGTGGAACAGCTTGTAGCGGAATCCACGGGTAAAGAAGGCAAGGGCGTTGTGCCTGTTGCGGGCGAAGGGCTTTACAAAAATTTCGCTTATAAAAACGACAGAGTTTTTGTGCATATCTCTTTTAACTGTGCGGAAAATAACCGCGTTAAGGAAATTTCCGCAGTACTTAAAGAAAGTTCCCACCCCGTTTTTGAAGTTGAAATGTGCGACCTTTACACCATAGGCGCGCAATTCCTTTTGTGGGAAGTCGCCACGGCGGCCGCGGGCGCAATTATGGAAATTGACCCCTTTGACCAGCCTAATGTTCAGCTTGCAAAAACAATTACAAAAGGTTTGTTGGTAGATTTAGAGGCGGGCAAAAAATCGACGGAAGGTTCCGCAGATATTTTGGTTTCCGCCAATCTTAAAGGCAAAGTTAATTTAACTTCTCTTGCAAGCGATATACTGGCCTTGGCAAAAGGTAATGATTATATTGCCCTCTTGCCCTATCTGCATAATGCAAAAGAAGTTGACACGGTTTTTACCTGCCTTAGGGACGAGATTTTTACCCGCACCAAACACGCGGTATTGTTCGGCTACGGCCCAAGATATTTACACTCCACGGGCCAGTTGCATAAGGGCGACGGCAACAACGGTATATTTATAATTTTCTCCGCCGATGCGCAGGCCGACGTAAAAATACCTGCTCAGGCATACAGCTTTGCAGAATTAGTTAACGCTCAGGCTCTTGCGGACTTTAAAGCATTAGAAGAAAAAGGCCGCAGAGTTATTAAAATACACTTAAAAACGCCTGTCTTAAACTCACTTAAAAAAATAAGCGCAATGTTTTAGGGCGGTGTTTTGAGGAAGGGGAGAAACATGGTAATGGCAAAGACAAAAAAAGTAATTAAAGACACACTTAAGAAAACTCTTTCTAAGACAAAAACAACAGCAAAGACAACAAAGAGTTCCGCCGAGTGTATCACGCCGACCAAAGGGGATTGTGCAACAACGCTTAAAACAACGACGGCAAAAACAACGACAACGGCTAAAACAGCCGCTGCCAAAGGTGTTTACATAGACTATCCGTTAAATAACGACAATGTCTATTGCGGGCATTATTGCTTCAGAATCGGTACCGTGGGCAACAGCGAATGGGTTAAAGTTTCCGTAAACGGCGGCCCGTGGCAGCATTGCAGAACAGCAAACGGCTACTGGTGGTATGATTGGTGGAACTTCCAGACAGGTACATTTACAGCCGAAGCGCTTGCTCTTGTTGACGGTAAAGAAGTTAAAACCGCAAAACGCAAATTTAAAGTTACGCTTTAAGGTTTAACACTTGAAAAAAGTTTACATTCAAACCTTTGGTTGCCAGATGAACACCGCAGATTCTGCTGAAATGATGTTGCATCTGGCCGCCAGAGGATGTTCTTCCTGCGCCTCTCTAAACGAGGCGGATATCGTGCTTATAAATACCTGCACCATAAGGGAACACGCCGAGCATAAGGCTTTGTCCTTCCTCGGGCGGCTTTCCAAGTGGAAAGCGCAGGATTCATCGCGCATAATTATTTTTGCGGGTTGCGCCGCGCAGCGTTTGGGCAATTCCTTAAAACGCAGATACCCTTATACAGATATTATCGCGGGTGCAAAAGATATTGACGGCTTTGCCGATATTCTTGATTCTTCCTCCCTCTTTAACGCGCCGCAAAGCGCGGACGAGGCCAAAACAAAAAGCCCAGTCGCTCTTGTAAATATTATGCGCGGGTGCAGTTGCAAGTGTTCTTATTGTATTGTGCCTTATGTGCGCGGGGAAGCGTCCTCGATAGAACCTGATTTAATTTTAAAAAATGTTGAGCGTAAAATAGCGGGCGGCGCAAAAGAAATTGTGCTGCTGGGCCAGACGGTAAACGCTTACAGATATAAAGATATAAACTTTTCTAAATTGCTTAAACTTACGGCGCAAATAAACGGCGTGGCGCGCATACGCTACCTTAGCCCGCATCCTATTTTTATAGACAGGGAATTTGCCGACACCGTCGCGCAAACGCCCGCCATTGCAAAGCATATACATTTGCCCGTGCAAAGCGGCAGTACAAAAGTGCTTGCCGATATGAAGCGCGGATATACCAGAGAAGATTTTTTGCAAAAAGTACAAATGCTTAAAGAGGCAGGCGTGTGCATCAGCACGGATATTATTGTGGGCTATCCCACCGAGACGGAAGAAGACTTTTTGCAAACAGTTTCGCTGTGCGATGCGGCGCAGTTTGTTTCCGCCTATTGTTTTAAATTTTCGCCCCGCGCGGGAACGCCCGCAAGCCTGCTTAATACGCTTGATGATAAAGAGGTGGAAAAACGCCTTGATATTTTGTTAAATAAGATTAAGCAAAATTCCAAAGAGGCTTATGCAAGGCAGCTTGGTACGACGCAAAGCGTTCTTATGGAAACGCCCTTTAACGGACGCACTCTAAACAACTTTTGGGTTAGAACGACTAAAAAACATACGGCAGGGGAAATAATAGAGCTTAGGATTACCGAGGCTAAAGACACCATTCTACTTGCGTAAGGGAAGATTATGATGAAAAATAATGACTTTAAGGAACGCCGCAGACACCCCAGAGTGCCTGTAATCAACAATATAGTGGAACCCATTGATCTTGTTTATACCGACGAAAAAACAGGCAATAAGCACGAAGTCCCCGCGGTTCTGGCGGATTTATCTGCCTCCGGCATGAGGATAGTTTCTTTTTTAAAAGCGCCCATTGCGGGTAATATGCAAATTAAGATGGAACTGCCCTTTGTAGGCAAATTTACCGTGGAGGCCAAAACCTCTTGGGTGCGCCAAAAGGGGCCTGTGTATACCATCGGCATAGAATTTACGCAAATCAGCGCGGCCGTTGCGGATAAAGTGCAGGCTATGGCGGAAGACTTTAACGACTGCGACACAAGAATAATTCTTAAATTGCCCGAAGTCTGCGTAGCGGGCTGCAAATGCTACAGCGTTTGCAATAAAATACATAAAGACCCTACACTTTTCCATTAAGCGTTGCGGCTTTATGCGGCTTTATAAAAACACCGCCCTAAAAGGCGGTGTTTTTTAAAATACGGTTTAATATACGGTTTGATATTATGAACACAAAACTCCCCATAGTAATAGCAGGGCCTACGGCAAGCGGCAAGACTGATATCGCGCTTGCTTTGGCGCGCCTGTGCGGGGGGGATATAATATCGGCCGATTCCCGTCAGGTTTATAAGCTGCTTACCACAGGGACGGCCGCGCCTAAGGGCGTGTGGCAAAACGGGGAATTTAAGACGGAAGGCATCAATTACCGCCTTGTGGATTTTTTGGATATTAACGAAAGTTTTGACGTGTCAAAGTTTATTGCTGCCGCAACCGAATTTGTTGAGCAGGCAAAAGGCAGGCAGCAAATTTTTGTAGGCGGCACGGGTATGTATTTACAAGGTTATTTTACGGGTATGGATAAGCTGCCGCAGGCAGACGAAGAAATCCGCAAAAATTTAAAAGCCCTTGCAGACGCGCACGGCAAAGAACACCTGCATAATCTGCTTAAGCAAAAGGACCCGCAAAGCGCCGCGCAAATACCTGCGGGCAATATACAGCGCGTTATGCGCGCTTTGGAAATTTGTATGCTTACGGGCGGACCCGCTTCCGCCTTAAAAACGGGTAAATTCAGCGCGGATATAGACCCGCTTAAAGTACGCTTTTTTTACATAAACTGGGCCAAAGAATTATTGGAAGA
>JAEXBW010000052.1 GCA_023393825.1 Elusimicrobiota bacterium
ATATAATGCCCCCATAGCTCAATGGATAGAGCACCTGCCTTCTAAGCAGGGGATATAAGTTCGATTCTTATTGGGGGTATTTTTTTTGCTTCTTCTTTTAAGTTTCTGCATCGTTGTCCCCCTCCTCGGATACGCGGGGCTGCCGCCCGCTCTAGGTATACCTCGTCGGCTTTCGCCTTGCATAAACATTAAAATAATCGCAAAAACATTTATGTTTATACTTTGTCGTTTCGTCTAGACATATGAGGCCCATTTAAATGTCTTTTTGGTGCTAAAATATAATGTAAATATTATTCTTTGATACGGTGTTCAATAGAATACTGTAACTCTCTCTTCCACAATATTTATTACATCCATAGCCGTTACAATTCCATTGTTATATGTAGTTTTATTCCAGTCAAAGGCCATTGTATGAGAATCCATACTTAATAAATATACTTCTACCTTGTTGTCAAAAACAAGCACCTTAGGATATGGATCAATTATATCAATGACGGCTCTTTCCTCAGGACTAAAAGTATAGTCAGACTTCACTATTCTTTCAATCTGTGCTTCAAGAGATTGCTTGGAAAAGAAATAAGTTCTTCTATGGTACAAGGCGTGCCAAAATAAAAAGAATTTATTTGATGTCCATAGGAACAATGAATGTTGAACATATCCCAAAAAGGATTGCTCAAAGGTTAGCGCTTTTTCATATGTAGAAATTGTATTCAAGTCATTATCTTGTCCAAGGATGCTATCCGCCCTTGTTTGTGGGAATTGTTTCCAAAACTTATTGATGTCCTGTATTGGCTCTTCTGTTATATCTTTTGCATATACATACGGCATGCCTCCGTGCCTATTGTATGCATACACATACGATAAAACCTTGCCTCTTTTCAACTTTATTTTATCAAATGCTTGTAAATAAGAGTTAATATCAAAGGACCTTATTATATCATCGTTTACAGAGTTATCATCATTAATAGGTGAATCAGGGATACTGTGTTTCACAGCAGTGGCCCTCTCAATAAAATTGAATAATGATTGGATCTCCACTATTGTACTGTTATCATTGTTCATATTTTTCCTGTGGTAGTAGGTGCTTATTGTCTTAGCAACAATTTTCTTGGCTGTTTACTTGCTGTATGTATATTGCCAAGCGTAAATCCTCGTCCTTAATATGTATTATAAGCCAATCGGCCATTGTAGTTAAGGTCAGGCTCATAAGCGCGTGGGTATAGCCCTCGTGCGCAAGGCGGTCCATAAGGCCGTGAACCACTACTCTAAAGCTGTCGTGTGATTGTTTGTGGGCCTTATATTTGGGATAATTGTATTTAATTTGCAGCTCTTCCTCGTCGTGGAAATGCTGCTCCACATAATCCGTTAAAAACTCCAGCGTTTCGCGTAAAACGCTCGCCCCCGCGCCCTCGTTATTGGCTATTATAAGTTTATTTAAAGTTTGTATAAGTTGCTGGTGCTGTCCGTCTATTATATAGTTGCCTGTTTCCAGGCTTTTGTCCCAATTATAAAGCATCAGTATTCCCCTTGTCTGCTGATTGTCTGCTGATAATATTCAATAAATTATAGTAAAAGTTTTGTAAATAGAAAATACTTTGCCCGCTTTTTTAAAATAATGATATAATAATTATGAGCAAAACGATTAGAAATATCCTATAAAAGCGGAAAGGGATTTAATAAAATGCAAGATGATACCAACAGATTTCTTAATAATATAAAAACTGCCGTTAACGGCAGTTTACTTAACCAAGCTTTAGCGAATAAAAAGAGCAGATAATCTATCTGCTCTTTTTTTATTGCAAAGCGCATAAAAAACAGGAGAAAAATAATAATATGTTCATGCCAAAAGAAACGAAGTTTTTTGATCTTTTTGACCAGCAAGCAAGCAACTTGCTTGAAGGCGCCACGCTTTTTAATCAGATAATATCTACCCCCGCCATAACAAGGGACAATGTGGATAAAATGCACTCTATTGAACACAGAGGCGACGAAGTTAACCATAATATCATCAATATGTTAAACGAAAGCTTTATTACGCCGTTTGACAGAGAAGACATTTTGGCCTTGGCTAACAATATGGATAACGTCATAGACGGTATCTATATGATTACCAACAGATATTACATCTACAAACTTACCACCCCCAGCGAAGAAGCCAAAAAGTTCGCCGTGGTTATAGAAAACTCGGTAAGAGCTTTGCAAAAGGCGGTAACATCGTTAAGAAGCAACAAAAATATGAAGGAAACCTTAAGGCAATGCGTGGAAATTAACCGCTTGGAAAACCTTGCCGACGAAATCCGCGACGAAGCTATCTCCAAATTGCTTAACGACCCTAAGGCCGACCCTATTATGGTAATAAAACAAAAGGAGCTTTTTGAAGCAGCGGAATTTGTAACAGATATGTGCGAACACGTTGCTAATGTGGTTGAATCCATTTTGGTCAAAAATAACTAAGGAGAAGCAAAATGACTTGGATTATATTCCTAATAGTACTTGCTTTGTTCTTTGATTATTTAAACGGCTTTCACGATGCGGCAAACTCCGTCGCTACGGTAGTTTCCACCAGGGTATTATCGCCCAAGGTGGCCGTGGCGTGGGCGGCGTTCTTTAACTTTGCGGCATTGTTTGTCTTTCACACGGGCGTGGCAAAAACAATAGGCCACGGCATTGTGGACATTTCCATAGTTAATACCGACTTAGTCTTTGGCGCGCTTATGGGCGCCTGCATTTGGAACCTGCTTACATGGTGGTGGGGCTTGCCTTCAAGCTCTTCCCACGCTTTAATAGGCGGCCTTATAGGCGCGGCCTTGGTTAAGGCGGGGCCGTCCTCGTTGGTTTCATCCGGCATTCTTAAGACGGTAATCTTTATAGGTATAGCCCCTATTTTGGGCCTTGTGTTCAGCATGGCTATAGCCGCAATAGTGTTTAGGCTGTTTAGCCACACCAACCCTTTTAAAGTGGATCATTTGTTCCGCAAAGGGCAGTTGCTTTCCGCCGCTATGTACAGTTTGGGCCACGGCGGCAACGACGCGCAGAAAACAATGGGTATTATTACTATGTTGCTTTTCGGCGGGCTTGCGCAGGCTGACGCGACAACAACCACTATAAGAAACTTCTTTCTTACGCACCACGAAATCGGACGTTATGCCGCGGGAGAAACATTCTTTGTCCCTATCAGCATAGTTCTGCTTTGCCACGCGGCAATAGCTTTGGGTACGATGTCGGGCGGCTGGCGTATTGTTAAAACCATGGGCCAGAAAGTAACCCGCCTTAAACCCGTTGACGGCTTTTGCGCGGAATCAGGCGCGGCGTTTTCCATCTTCTTGTCCTCCTTTATGGGTATTCCCGTCAGCACGACGCATACCATAACGGGCGGCATTGTGGGTATAGGCGCGTTCAGACGTATGTCTTCCGTACGCTGGGGCGTTGCTCGCAAGATTGTATGGGCGTGGGTTATCACCATTCCCGCCGCTGCGGCAATATCGGCGGTATCTTACATAGTTAAGGTGGCAATAACGGGCCTGTAATAAAAGAATAATTTAGTATAAAAAAACCCTCTAAAATGATAAACTGTATTAAATCATCAAAGAGGGTTTTTTAATGGCTTCTAAATTAAGTTTTTCCTACTCAAAAATGGGCATGTACAAAGAATGCCCGTTAAAATATAAATTTAAGTATATAGATAAATACCCCGAATCCCCCAAATATTACTTTGCGTTCGGCTCCGCCCTGCACAGAGTAATGGAATATTTATATTCAAAAAAGGGAGCCTTTCCGCCGCTTGCCGAAACCTTAAAATTTTTTGAAGCCGACTGGCGCGCCACCACCTTTTCGGAAAAGGGTTATACCTCCAAAGAAAAGCAGGACGACGGCCGCTTGGAAGCTATCCGCATTATTAACGAATATTACAAAAAGCACTCCGCCGATAATCTTATCCCGCTTGCCACCGAGTTTAGGACAACCGTTGATATTGACGGCCTTTCCGTCATCAGCATTTTGGACAGGGTGGATTACCTTGGCGAGGGTAAAATATCAATTTTGGACTATAAAACAGGCAAAACTTTAAGCAGAGAACCCGACCAGCTTATGATGTACCAAAAGCTTATGGACGGCAACCCTCAGCTTGCAAGCCTTATACAGGCAAAAGACCCTTCCGCAAAAGAAATTAAACTGGACAGTATGCTTTTTTACCATTTGCCGACGCTGAAGGAGCAAAGCTTTTCCCCCGCCACAAAAGAAGAAATTGACGTTTTTTGGCAGGGCGTTTTAAAGGTGGCAGCGGATATTATGGCGGGCAATTTCGCCCCCGACCCCGACGAAACCAAGTGCCGCTTTTGCGACTTTAAACCCTTTTGTCCCGTGTGGCATTTGCCTGAATCTCAACAGCAGGAAGCCGCCTCCGCAAAGGCCGCCGCGCCCAAAGAGGAAGATTTAAACCCGCAGCAGCTTTTAACCGCAAAGATAGACGAGCTGGGCCAAACGCAGGAAAAGGCGGAAAAGCTTAAAGCGGAAATTATAAAAATAATGAAAGAAAACGGCTATAACCGCCACTTTGGTATGACTTACCTTGCCGCGCTTACCGCCAAGACGGAATTTGATTTTACCGACCGTCAGAAAACGGTGGATTTACTTAGGGAATTAAACCTTTTGCCCAAGGTTTTGGTGCCTACGCTTTCAAGCATAAAAGCTTTGTTGGAAGGCGGGTCCTTAACGCAGGAACAAAAGGAAAAGCTGGAAGCGCTTGTACAGAAGAGGGAAGTAATAAATTTAACCTGCACCAAGACGGAAGAATAAGGTTTTAAACTGACGGGGATAATAATGTTGAAAACACATAAACAACCTGATTTTGTTTTAAAATTCTCTCTTTGGACAATATTTGCCTGCTTTATAATATTCGCGCTTGCCCGTCTTACATTGCTTTTGCTTTACGGCAATTTTTTTGCGGATTTATCAGCCGCGCAAATAACAAAAGCTTTTGTGCAGGGGTTGCGCTTTGACGGCTCTGTTATAGCTTTATTTGTAGGCATTCCCCTGTTTCTGCTTAATATCCCGCTTAAAAGCCGCCTTTGGGTTAAACTGTGGAGTTTTTTCGCCATACTTTCCGCCATGGTTGTTACGGGCTTTCTTATAGGCGATATAATTTACTTCCCCAACGTAAACCGCCATATTACCGACGAGCTTATTTATATCGGTAACGATTTGCCTTTCCTAATCAAATACATCCTTTTTAAAACTCCTCTTCAGCTTGCTTTGCTTTTGGCGGGCGGCGGCTGGTTCCTTTATTATATTTCTGGCAGGATTAACAAATACTACAAACCCGCTCAAATACGTTGGGGCAGGGAGATATTAAAACTTTTCCTTATACTTGTTTTTATACTGCTTGGCATACGCGGGCATCTTGGCAAAGATAAGCCCATAGGCGTAGCCGATGTTTATAAATATGCAGATTCCCCCGCCGCCGCCACGCTTACGCTTAACGGGGCGTTTACCACCTATCAAATTACCAGAAAGGGCGGCGTGCATACCGTCAACAATTACCCGCTTGATAAAGCCCTGCAAAATACTCAGGCCGCGCTGCTTACGCCTGATGAAAAAGTTTTAAACCCGCAATATCCGCTTATGCGCCAAAGCGCCGCGGCGGAAAAGCTGACGGGCATAAATATAGTTATTGTTATGCTTGAGGGCTGGTCGCCATATTATATTGACTCTTTAAGCGGTAATAATTTTGGCGTAACGCCCGTGTTTGACGGTATTGTGAAAGACGGCGCGGT
>JAEXBW010000056.1 GCA_023393825.1 Elusimicrobiota bacterium
TCCTCTTTAAAACTTTACCCTTGAACTTTACTGCTTCAAACTAAGTTCAAGGGCAAAGGTAAAACTGAAACTTAAAATTAAAGCGTAGCTTTATAATCCGCAAAAGATAAAAGCTGGGCAGCTTCCGACGGATTGGATATTTTAATTTTAAACAACCAGCCTTCCGCGTGCGGCGCTCTGTTAACTAAAGCGGGGTCTGCGGCGACTTCGTTATTAACTTCCGCAACTTCGCCCGAAAGAGGCGCAAAGAAATCCGAGGCGGATTTAACTGATTCTATTACCGCGCATCTTTGGCCAGCTTCCACTTTTTGACCGACTTTGGGAAGTTCCACAAATACGATATCGCTGATTTCGTGCTGGGCGTGGTCGCTGATACCGAATACGGCAGTATCTCCGTCAATAAAGGCCCATTCGTGGGTTTTGGAAAATTTGCAATTTTCTTGATTGTACATTTTACACCTCTCGCTTTAAACTCTATTTTTATAAAACGGCATCTTTACAACTTTTGCGGGTATTTTATTGCCGCGAACTTCAATTTCCACGGTGTCGCCTTCCTTTAAGGAAGAAGGCGCGTATCCCGCGCAAATACACTTAAACAAAGGGGAATAGGTTGCGCTGGTAAGCTTGCCAACCTGCTGCCCGTCTTTGTAAATAAGGCAGCCTTCTCTGGCAATGCCCGCGCCTGTAAGTACAAAGCCCGTCCATTTTTCCGCCACGCCCTGCTGCTTTTGCAGAGCCATAATATCTTTACCTATAAAATTTTCTTCTTTGGCAAGTTTAACAACCCACCCGCAGGAAGCCTGATAAGGCGTTTTGCTCTCGTCCATATCACTGCCCGAAAGTAAGTAACCCGCCTCCAGCCTTAATACATCTCTCGCGCCAAGACCGCAGGGTTTAAAACCGTTGGCAATAGCCCAGTTAAAAAGTTTTATTATGGTCGGTGCGCTGCCCATAATTTCCACGCCGTCTTCGCCCGTGTAGCCCGTGCGCGTGATATAGCAGTCTTCACCAAAAATCTGTTTGCTTTTAATGTTAAAGCGCGGCAAGGCTTTTATATCCGCGTCCAAGGCTTCCAAAATATCCAAGCTTTTGGGGCCTTGCAGGGCGACCATGCTGTAATCGTCGGAAGCGTCGGTAACTTTTACGTTAAAACCTTTGCTTTGTTCTTTAAACCATTTAACATCTTTCTCGCGCGTGGCGGAGTTTATTACAACTAAAAACTTTTCGGGCGTAAGGCAAAAGGCGATAACATCGTCTATAATGCCGCCGTTATTATTAAGCACATGGGCATACGCGCCTGCAGCGGGAATTGTTTTAAAATTATTGGTTGTTACCGTCTGCAAAAACTTATGGGCGTCAGGCCCTTCAAAGAACACCTGGCCCATGTGGGAAACATCAAAAACGCCTGCGGCTTCGCGCACGGCCTTGTGTTCGGATATAATACTTTCGTACTGTACGGGCAAAAGCCACCCGTGGAAGTCTACAATTTTACCGCCCGCGGCTAAGCAGGCGTCGTAAAGAGCTGTTTTTTTAAGTGTGTGTTCCATAAAGTCATTATATAATATTACTTCTCAGTTCCAGCCTTCCGCAGAGGCATAGGAAACTATGCCGTCTTTAATGTAGTCGGCAATTTTATTTTGCACGGAAGAGGAGTTAAGTTTTTTTCTGTCATCGGTGTTGCTTAGGTATCCCATTTCCACCAAAACCGCGGGGATTTGCACGCCCTTTAAAACATAAAAATTAGCTTGTTTTATGCTATTTTCGTAAACTTTGATACCCACTGATTTACTACGCTCCGCCACAGAATTGCGGATATGGCCCGCAAGTTTGGAGCTTTCGTTAATATTCTCGTTAGTGGCAAGGGATTTTAAAAGTAAATCTGCAAAGCTTACCTTTGCGTGTTCCTGCCCGTCGTATTTTAACGCCTCGTTTTCCAGCGCGGCGGTTTCGGCCGCTTCCGCGTCGGAGGCTTTATCGGAACGGAAGTAAACCTCAAAACCGTTGGCAGACGTGCGGCGCGCGGCATTGGAGTGGATTGAAACAAATATATCCGCATTAAAATCGTTCGCCAAGACAGGCCTGTCGCCCAGCGGGATAAAGGTGTCGTCATTGCGCGACATTTTTACGTCAAACATTTTTTCTTTAACCAATAAATCGTAAAGACGTTTGGCCACCTTAAGGTTGATGTCTTTTTCCCTTACACCCTTGCGGGTTGCGCCCGTGTCTTTGCCGCCATGCCCCGGGTCTATAAGCACGCGCGCCTTGCGCAGCTTTTTAGACGGGCGTTTGTCTATCGTAACAACGCTTGATGGCAAAGCCTTTATAACCGTTACCGCCTCTCCCGATTCTATGGCGGAATTTTGCTCCGTCACGGGCAGGCCAGAAAAGAAGTCGTCGCCAGCCGTCACTTCAGCCGTTTGGGCAGCGTCGCTTGTAATGCTTGGCGATGGCAGAGTAGAAGGTTTTTGCTCCGCGGAAATTGTTTGCAAATCCTGCGTAGGAGGCAATACGGGTGAAGGTTTTTCTATCTTTTTATCAGATGCCGCAATAAAAAGTTTATCCCCCTGTTCGTAAACATCCCAAAAAGAGGCTTCCTTAGAAAGTAAAATATTTATTGTGACGCCGTCGTAATTCTGGCTTATCTTTAAGTATTTTATATATTTACTTGTTTTTTCTTCTGTTTCTTCCCGCTTGACGACAGCTTTGGGAATAAAAATATTTATTCTTTTATTATCTGTTGTTTTAAGATCTCTGTTTAAAGAGCCTTTTTGTTTAAAAATAATTGTTGCGGCCGAGTCGGTAAAATCTTTTGAGGTAAGCTCCAGATTAAAAGGTTTTTCCACAATAATTTTGCCCTGCTCAAAAGAAACATCCATGCCGCCCGCGGCAGCGCCCGCACCGCCCGTCGTAAAAAAACTTATGGGAGCGTACAACACGGAACCTTTTGCAAAAGCGGCGGAACTTAAAGTTTGTTCTTTACCGTTAACGGGGGCGGAAGCGGAGCCGTCGCGCAGCACGCAAAAAAAGCCGTCTTTGCCGCGCACATTTAACTGGCCCGAACGACCAAACCAGCTGGTTTGAAGCTTTAATATTTTTGCCAGTTCGGGTACAGACACAAAAGTTTCCCCGTTTTGATAGACGGTGGATATAAAACCTTTATCTTTACCCAAAACTTCTATGGCGGCCCTTTCCTGCGCAAAGCAGGAAGAGGCGATAAAAAATGTAAGACAGTAAAAAATAATTTTTTTAAGCATCGGCAGAGATCTCCGCAGCGGGTGGTATATATTTTAAATCGGCATCAGCCATAATGGCATAGCGGTTATTATTAAGCCATTTGCGGTGTTCTTTATAGTCGGGAGAGTAAACCGCAACGGTGGCCCAGTAATCCGTGCCGTGGTTAAAGTGTATAAGGTGGGCAAGTTCGTGGACGATAAGATAATCAATAATAATTTTGGGCATTTTTATAATGCGGTAAGAGAAGTTAAGATTATGCTTTTGAGAGCAGCTTGCCCACATAGTCTTTTGGTCTTTTATGACGATATTATTAAATTCCACACCTATCTTTTGCGCCCATTCTTTAACTTTGGCGGGCAAGAATTGCTTGGCTTGCTCGTGCAGCCAGCCTTCCGCCAGAGAGGAAATATTTTCCTGCGCATTATTTACGGTTAATACAAGCGCGCCGTCTTCAAGGGTAACCGTGCTTTTGGTGGCGGCGGGGTTAAGGACTATTTTTGTTTCCAATAAATCGCCCATATAAAGCACTTTGCCGCTTTGCTCCGCAGAGGAAGCTGCTGCCTCCCGCGAGGCAAAGACTTCGGGCAAATCACTTTTAAGTTTTTCTATAAAAAGCTTAACATCGCTTATGGTAGTTTCTATATCAATATCGGGCATAGCTATATTTTATAAAATTATGCACAAAAAAAAGGAGGCAAAAGCCTCCTTTTTTAAATATCTTTTTTATTCCCCTTTATTTACACCTTACAACAACGCCCGTACCCGAGGAGTTTGAAGCGCTGTAGCGAGTGGGGGAACATTTATGCCAGCAATATTTATATCTGGGATTGGTGCAACCGTTAGTGTTCATGTTTACCAAACATTTATCGTTACACGTTGACGATTTGGCATCGCATCTTTGGTTGCAGAAGTCTTGCGGGTCGCCTGAGCAGGTGGGCATAGAGCCGCCGCCGTAGCGATACATCTTGCCGCCGATTCTTTCCCCGCCCGTCCACCACAGATAAGCGTCTTCCGGGTCGCCGCCGCCATTGCTGCCGCCTTTTCTCTTCTGTAAAGAGCCGCCTATATAAAACTCGTAAGAGATTACATACTGCGGATTATCTCTCTTGCCGTTGACATTGTCGCAGCCCTGTTGAACATCAAAAGAACCCTCGTAATAGCAATCTTCTTTGTTATTCTCTCCGCAAGCAGTTCTCCAGCTAAAGCCATCGGGGCAATAGTGGCAGTTTACAAGAACGCCTATGTTAACTTTTTCGGCCTTAAATTTAGGTTTGCATTCCCCGTTAACAAGGGTAAAGTTCTTTTCCGTGCAGGAGCAGGAGCATTTTTTGCTATCCCATTTGCCTTTGGAAGAAGTACATTTTGTTGCTGCTGCGGTATCGGAACATACACAGCCCGACGCGGCATCCCACGTCTTGCCAGTGCCGCAAGAACAGGCACAGCTTGCGTGGTTCCACGAACCGCCACCGTTTGTACAAAGTGTTTTATCGGCCGCATTTGTACATTCACAACCGTTTGCAACGCTCCATGTTTTAGTTGAGCCGCAATCACAGGCGCAAGCTTTGCCGCCGTCCCATGTACCCATACTGCTTTCGCATAAACTCTTGGGGCTTTCGTCGCAGGTTTTTGATTTACAGCAAGAACCGTCTTCTGTATAAGAAATTGATGTATCTCTCTCTTCTCCGTCCGCGCAAGTAGCGGGACACGCTGTTTTGGCTATGCAACATTCGCCTTGTTCGGTATAGTTAACCGAGGGGTTTCTCTTTTTACCAGCTTCGCAGGTGGCAGGGCAAGCAGATTGTGCCGTGCAGCAGGAACCGTCTTCGCTGTAGCTTATGCTTGTATCACGCTTTTGGCCCGTAGGGCAACTTGCGGGACACGCCGTCTTGGCTACGCAGCATGCGCCGTCTTCTTGATTTGCTACAGCCGTATCACGCTTTTGGCCCGCAGGACAGCTGGCGGGACACGGCGTTTTTCCGCCTGTGCATGCACTCCAAACTCCGCAGGTGCCGCCGCTACAGTCCGCAGTGCAGCTTCTTGTTCTTGTACCGCCCTCTGAGCATGCTTCGCTTATAGGGTATTTAAGATAGGGCGCGCCGCAACTGCCTGTCCATACCGCTCCGCCGCAGCTTGATGTGCTTGTTTCCGTTCCACACCCGCTGGTGCACGGTCTTGATTCTCCGCCGCCGTAAGGGTCAAAACATTTGCCGCCTTGATTGCAGCCGCGGAAACATTTACATTCGCAAGTGTTTTCGTCTAAAGTTTCCCCGTTTGAACAGGTTTTATTTCCGCAATTACATACATCTTGCGACGTACCTATTATATTGCCGAAACTGCTGCATATATCGCCCGTGCAGCCAAGCCCGCTGCGTTCGTAGCTGCTGGAAAAACTGAATATGGATTGTCCGTTTTTTACATAAGATGCCGTCATACAGCTTTTATCGGCATTCAAGCTTATAGTGTAATCCTTAACTTTAAGTACAGGGCCCTCAACGCTTTGCTCCTCGCTGCTGGTTATCTGCCCCAAGCCGGCAACCGTTGTGTAGTATGCTTTATCTCTCGCAAATTTTTGCAGTTGTTTGCTGCGGACCATTTCCAGAAGATTGATGGCCTCTACAGCGCGCGATTTTGTTATCACTTTTGTGTACATAGGATACACTATCGCAGCTAAAACCGATATGATAAGTATTACTACGAGTACTTCCGTAAGTGTAAATCCTTTTTTACATTTTGATTTTATTTTGGACATAAATACCCCGTACTACTTTTGATATACGGATATAATAGTACTTTAACCGTATATTTTCAATGGCTTTTATTAAATAAATACCTTCTCTGCTTTTAAGACGGGCAGATATTGCCCTTCCCCGCAAAGCATATAATCAGATTATTATAAAAAAGCCAGCCTTAAAAAGCCGGCTTTTTTATTTATAAATCTACACTTAACTACTTTCTTACGCATCTTAACATTGTGCCGCTGCCCGAGTTATTATCACAATGACGCCCGTTGCTGCAGGTGTAAACGCCGCATGTTGAAGGTGTTGTTTGACTTACGATACATTTGTAAGTACAGCTTGCGGCCGTGCAATAGGAGTCGCAAATATCTTGGTCGTTTCCGTAGCAGCTTGGCAAAGAGTATCCTTGATGCTGCCCGCCAGACCACCACAAACCGCCATTATAGTAAGAATAGTGCGCGGTACAACCATCTCCCGCAGGAACATAAGGCAAACTGCCGCCGATGAAGTAGCTTAAAGAACCTGTTCTTCTGCAAGTTGTAGTGTTGATGAAGCTATAAGTTTCATGGCAGTCTATCAAAATACCGACACTGACTCTTTCCGGCTTATAAGCATATACGCAGGAGGTGCCGTTTAAAGAAACTTGATCGGTAGGACAGCACTTTCCGTTTGTAACATATTGGCCCGAAGGACATTGATTGCACTTTCCGCCATACTCGTATGGAGTAGCGGCAGGGCAAGCGCAGGTTGTTCCGTTCCACGCATAAATGCCGCTGCAAACACAAGTGTTCCACTTGCAGGTATCGGAACACGTCATTGTCCCTTTGCCGTCGCCGCAGCTTTGCGTGGAGCCAGAAGGGCATTGCGCGTCAGATGGACTGTTACAGCTGGAATTTACCTTCCACGTATAGGTGGAGGTGTCGCAGGTAACTTCTGAATAAACTTTGCCGCAGGCGCCGCAGCTTGTGCCGTCGTTAGGGCCACCTGAAGGTTTTGTCGCGGGGTCGCAGGAACTTAAAGCGCAGGTTGTTCCGTTCCAAGTATATCCTGACGGGCAAGAGCAAGTATTCCAAGAGCAAGAGGAGCTGCAGGTTTGTGTCCCATTTCCGCCGCAGGCTTGCGTTGCGCCAGAAGCGCAGGCTCCGCCGCCGCTGCATGTTCCCCATGTCCCCGTTGTCCAAGTATATGTGCTTGTGTTACACGTTACTGTTCTGGTTTGCGTTCCCGTGCTGCAATTTCCGCAAGATTGGGTTGTTGCTGGTTTACTTGCCGCAGGACAATCCTGTCCGCTGCACGCGCCCCATGTGCAGGAATAGGTGCAGGTTTGTGTTCCGCCCGTCCCGCAAGATTGAGTATTGCCGGAGGCGCAAACACCGCCGCCTGTGCAGGTTCCCCACGAGCCTGTTGCCCATGCGTATGTGCTTGTGTTGCAGGTTACCGTTCTTGTTTGTGTGCCTAAATTACAATTACCGCAAGACTGACTGGTTGAAGGTTTACTTGCAGCAGGGCAATCTTGCCCTGTACAACTGCCCCACGCGCATGAGGAGGTGCAAGTTTGTGTGCCGCCCGTCCCGCAAGATTGAGAATTACCTACGGCGCAAACTCCTTGCCCCGTGCAGGATCCCCATGATCCTGTTGTCCAGCTGCCTGTATTACTATCACAAGATACTGTTCTTGTTCTTGTGCCGCAGTTGCCGCAAGCTTCACTTGCCGATGGTTTTGTTGAGGCGGGACAAGTTTGCCCCGTACACGCGCCCCACGAGCCACAACTACCGCCGCCGCAAGTTGCACTGCATGTTCTTGTTTGCGTTCCGCTGTTGCCGCACCCTTGCGATGTAGGTTGCGTTTGTGTGGGACTCCAGCAAGTGCCGCTCCATACCGCACCGTTGCAGCTGTTTGCGCTGTTTTCCGTGCCGCAACCGCTAGAGCAGGGGCGTGTTGAGCCGCCGCCATAAGGCGCATAACAAGTGCCGCCCTGGTTACAACCTAAAAGGCAATCGCAATTACAAGTGTCTTCATTTAAAGTGTATCCGTTAGAGCAGGCTTTACTGCCGCAGTTGCATACATCTTTTGCAGTACCTACAATATCGCCGAAGCTGCTGCAAACATCGCCCGTGCAGCCGAGGCCCGTATATTCGTAACTGCTGGAAAAACTGAATTTTGTTCCGCCCTTATCATAGGCGGCAGTCATACAGCTGTGGATATTGTTAAGGCTTAAGGTATAGTCTTTAACTTTAAGGACCGCGCCCTCTACCACTTCTTTGTTTTTATTGACGGTAAGCTGCCCCATATTAGTAAAAGAAGAATAATAAGATTTATCTTTGGCGAATTTCTGTAATTGTTTATTGCGCACCATTTCAAGCAAGTTAATAGCTTCTATGGCGCGAGATTTTGTTGCTGCTTTTGTATATAAAGGATATGCTATTGCGGTTAAAACGGAGATTATCATTACCACTACAAGAATTTCCGTAAGAGTAAATCCTCTTTTTCCTTTTGATTTTATTTTGGACATAAAAACCCCTTTGAATTGCTGATAACATATAATAATACTTTATATGTAGTTTTTGAATGCCTTCTCCGTCAAAAAACCCGTATCTAACAAGATACGGGTTTTTAAATGTTTAAGTTAAGGCTTTTACTCAAGGACTATTTTGTAATCTTCCCACGCAAGTTGCGGGTCTGACTGAACCTTTAAGCTGCGGTGGATATTCTGCTCTATTAAAGATTGTTTCTGCCTTATATAGTCGGCAAGAAGCGGATGCAATACGACGCGCAAATTACCGCCGGGGCGGCCTTGCGTAAGGTCGTAAATTTCGCGCTGTACTTTAATACGCATACTTTCGGAAGATAAAACTCTGCCGCTACCGTGGCATTGCGGGCATTCCTCAGTTATAAGACTGCCTGTGCTTTCTTTTTTGCGCTCGCGCGTCATTTCCACCAAGCCGAGGCGCGTGATAGGCAGTATTCTTATTTTTGCTCTATCGCGTTTTACGGCATCGTTTAAAGCGTCAACCACTTTATGGCGGTTGGAGGCTTTTTTCATATCAATAAAGTCTATGACGATAATGCCGCCAATGTTCCTGAGGCGCAACTGATGAGCAACGGCGTAAGCCGCTTCTATATTGGTTTGCGTTACGGTTTCTTCCTGCGATTTATTGCCCGTAAACTTGCCCGTGTTAACGTCTATAGCGCAGAGGGATTCGGCCTCTTGTATAATAATACTTCCGCCGTTTTCCAAAGGCAATTTGATGCGGCGCATTTTTTCTATTTCCGCATCTATGTTAAAGGCTTCAAAGATAGGCGTTTTTGCGGTGTAGAGTTTAATTCTGTCTTTAAGTTCGGGCGATATTTTGCTGACAAAATCCAATACCTTTTCGTAATCTCTCTTGTTATCAAGCATATAAACTTTTACGTTTTCGGAAAGAATATCGCGCGAAACCTGCAAAACTCCGTCCATATCTTCGTGCAAGATAGAGGGCGCGGGGGCTTTTTCGAACTTAGTTATAATGGTTTTCCATTGACGGTAGAGGTACTTAACTTCTTTTTCCAATTCGTCTTCCGTAGCGTCTTCCGCCTCGGTGCGGACGATGCAACCCATACCTTCCAAATATTTTTCCGCCAGTTTTTCTACCATGGCGTTAAGCTTTTCGCGCTTGGCGTCGTCTTCTATATTTTTAGACACGCCTACAAAACGCTGGTTGGGCGTTAACACCAAATATCTGCCGGGCAGGGTAACGTCCATAGTTACCTTCATACCCTTTGTGCCGATGGCGTCTTTTACCACCTGCACCATAATTTCCTGCCCTTTATATAAAATTTTATCTATGGGGCGTTTGTCGCCTTCTATAACGTCTGAGATATACAAGTATGCATTCTTTTCGTAACCGATATTAAGAAACGCGCTTGATATACCGGGCAGAACATTTTCCACCACAGCTTTATATATGTTGCCGACTATGTTTAAAGCGCCGCGGCGCTCCCACATAAGTTCGGCAAGGACGCCGTCTTCCAAGATGGCGATTCTGGTTTCTTCAAAAGAAGTGTTAACCAGTACTTCTATTTTGGGATCGTCTGAAATTCTTTTCATTATTACCTTTTTCTCCTGCTAAACAGCATTAAGGTTTCCCACACTGCTTTGCCAAAGCAGCGCGCTGCGTTGTATACAAAACTTATGCTCATCTACTTCAAGGTCGGGCAACGCCGTTAAAATCTGCCGCAGACCAAGACTTCTTTGTGCATTAAGTTTTACCACAAGCTCAAGCTTGTCATCGCCTATCTGTTTTATGGAATGGATAAGCGGTTTTATATCAAGAACTTCCCTTATACCGTTTTCGTGAACAAAATCCAGTTCTAAAGAAGCGGATTTTAATATCTTTTCCGTATCGGCTTTTACGCCTGTTATCGTGTACAGCGCATATTGCGCCAACGCTTCAACCGAACAAATGGGATAAGGAACTTCTTTAACGTCAATTATTTCAAAACCGCCGCTTAAAAAAGCGGAAAGTTTTATATTTATTTCCTGCGTTGATGTTTCTTTAAGCAGGCAGATATCCGCGTATTCGCAGATACTGCTTTCCCCCGCGCCCGCACTCGGCCCTAAGGCCAGCCGCGGTCCTGTTTTGCTTTTTGCGTATTCAAGGCCGCTTTCTAAAAGGCCTGTTCTCAGCATACGCCTAAGCTCGTGATGCGCAACGGAATTACCGCTTTTACTTAATTTAATTCTGTACTTAAAAATTTGCTCTGTTTTAATCATATCATTTTTATATTATTGATAATCTGCGTCTGTAAACTGATTCCACTATCCCAAAGGCCCACATACTGGCCACTAAATTGGACCCGCCGTAAGAAATAAGCGGCAAAGGAATGCCCGCCACAGGCACTATACCTATAAGCATACCGAAGTTTACCATCATATAAGTTAAAAATATGCCAAAGATACCGCAACATACAAGATAGCCGTATCTGTCGCTTGAAAGCGTGGCTATAAGCGCGGTACGCCACAAAATTAAAATATATAAACCAAGCACGGTAAGCATACCCATAAGGCCTGTTTCCTCCCCCAGAACGGCAAGGACGAAGTCTGTATGTCTTTCAGGCACAAAGCCTAATCTGGATTGCGTTCCCGAAAAGAACCCTTTACCCACTATGCCGCCAGAACCCATTGCTATCTGCGCCTGAAGAACATTATAACCCGCGCCTTTAGGGTCGGAGTTAGGGGCAAGGAAAGCTTCTACCCTTTTCCTTTGGTAATTCTTCATATGCTTATCTACAAATAAACCTGAAAAGAAGCCGCCTATAACCGCAAAGCCCATTATAAAAAGCAGAAAAGCGGGAATATATACCCTTACGCGCTTTAACAGTAATACCGCCGCCCAAGTTAAAGCGGGTATTGCCGCGCAAAAGCCCGCGATATAAACCCAGTTGTGCGAAAGCTGCGCAAGAATATAAAACAAAAGGCTGTTATCGGCTAAATCTGGATTAAGGGCAATAAAAGTCCACGTTATAGCAAAAAATCCCGCAGACAGCGCGAAGGCAAAAAGCAGGAAAAAATAAAAAATATTAACGCCCGCGGCAAAAAGTAAAACCAGCAAAGCAGGCGCCGTTACTACTATTGAAGAAAAATCGGGTTGCAACATAATAAGCCCGAAGATAGGCACAATAAGCGCGCCAAAGCCGATTAATGTTCTTAAATCTTTTATGTTTTGCTGACGGCGGGAGAGAAAGGCCGAGGCTACGAGTATGGTTGCTATACGGCAGATTTCCGCAGGTTGCAGCGATATTATGCCCAAATTAAACCAAGAGTTAGACCCGCGCTGCACAACGCCAAACAAAAGCACCGCGCCCAAAAGGCCGAGTATCATAATGTAAATAGCTTTATATTGTTCGTTATAAATTTGATAGTTGAACATCCAGCCGAATATAAATGCCGCAGCCGCCATTGGCAAAGCTATAAGATGTCTTTTTACGACATCGGGGCCAAAGGAAAGACCGCTTACGGCGGAGATAATGATAACAAGGCCGAACAAGGCCAAAACGCCTATTGCGCCAAGCATAAGCAAATCTATATTGCGCCTTTTTATGGACTGTTCGGAAGAATAAATTTTAATCGCCATAAACTGCTTCCTCTTGTGTGTGATTGTGTTCCGTATCCGCAATCTGTGCAGCCGCCTGCGGCTGAGCGGCTTGAGCTGTTGGTGCTGTTGCGTCCGCTGCGGCTTGCGTTGCGGCGGCAGGCGCGGGCGGCGGTGCGTCCTCTATATTGTAATAAGCTTTAATAATTTTTTTTGCTATCGGGGCTGCGGCTGCCGCGCCGCCTTTACCAAATTCCACAAATACGGCAAGTGCGAAATTAGGCTCCTGCCCTTCACGCGCAGTAAAAGCCATAAACCAGCCGTGGTCATCACCGTGCGGGTTTTGCGCGGTGCCTGTTTTACCGTAAACTTCTATACCTTTTACTTGTGCGGAGCGGCCCGTGGCCGTATCAACAACGCCTTTAAGCGCCTGATGCATTAAATCAAATACGCCCGGTTTTAATTTAACTTCGGAAATTAAATCGGGATTAGCTTTAAAAATTTCTTTACCGTTATCCCTTACCATACGCTCTATGTAATACGGACGCCATATCTTGCCTTTATTGGCAAGAGTGGAGGCGAAAACAGCCATTTGTATGGGCGTAAGCAAAAGTTCGCCCTGCCCGATGGAAAGGTTTAAGGTATCGCCGCCAAACCAGTAGGTTTTGTTTCTGGCTCTTTTGGTGGGGCCGTATATATTGCCCGATTTTTCCCCAGGTAAATCTATGCCCGTTTGGCGGCCGAAGCGAAATAGACGCTCAATTCTTTCTATGTGCGACGCGCCGACTTTAAGGCCCAGCATATAAAAATAAACATCGCAGGAATTTGCCATACCCGTCATAAAATTCATTATGCCGTGTTTGTGCCAGCATTTAAATTCCCTGCCGTTCATATAAATTTTACCTTTGCAATCCACTTCGTCATTGATGTTAAGGCGGCCTGTTTCCGCCGCGGCGATAGCCGTGATAACTTTAAAGGTGGAGGCGGGCGGATACATACCTTTTATGGCAAGGTTATATTCGGGAATTTTAATTTTTTCTTCGCCTGTATCATGGTCGCTGTACGGCACAAAAATATTGGGGTCAAAGTCGGGGGCGGAAACCATTGCAAGGACCGCGCCTGTTTGAGGATTTAAAGCCACTACAGCGCCGCGGCCCGTTATGGAATTTTTTATTCCGTCTTCCGCCGCTTTCTGTACTTTGTAATTAAGCGTGGTGTAAATGTCCGCGCCTGCGCGCCATTTATTGTCGCGGATTTTCTTTTTAACGCGGCCGACATAGTCAACTTCCAACAATAATCCGCCGTCGCGGCCCTTAAGCTCGCGCTCGTAATGTTGCTCTATGCCGCTTTTGCCGATGCGGGAGTTAAGACGGTAATCAAGTTCGGTATTCCTGTTCTTCCAAGAGGAATTATCCATATTGCCCATATAACCCAAAAGATGGGCGGCAAAAGCATTGTTGGGGTAAAAACGTTTTGTTTCCTCAAGCAGATATAAGCCAGAGTAATAAACCTGAAGTTCCGCCAGAGAGAATATTTTTTGCGGGGATATGTTTTGCGCCAGCGGAGTGGCTTTGCCCGTTTTTACCGCACGGTTAAGTATTGTTAACATATCCTCTTTGGGGAGGGAGAGATATTTGGCAACGTCCGCGCTTAAAGTGGCGAGGTATTCGTCTGTAGGTTTTTCCGCCGCAGGAAGATAATATAAGCTGAACGCGGGAGCATTGCCCGCAAGAACTGCCCCATCGGAAGTTAAAATTCTGCCGCGCGGCGCGGTTTGGAATAAAGTTTGCGTGCGGTTTTGCTCCGCCGCCTGTGTGTATTTTTGGTGGGAAATTACTTGTATGTCAATAAGCCTGACTGCAATTACCGCCCCTGCAAGATAGAGGAGCAAAAGCAGCCAGTTAAGACGGGAAGAATCAAAAAATTGCTTTGTTTTCATTATCCCCACGCAATGGTTTAAAGGATAAATATCTGACGGTTAAAAGATACAAAGGCGGAGTTAAAAGCCCCGTTATAGCTGAACCTAAAATTAAACTTTTAAATCCCTGCCAGATAAAATGCTCGGTAAAAATACTGCCTAAAATGCCGTATAAAATTACGCAGAGCACGTTTAAAACAGACGCGACAACAACCTGCGGGCCTATATCTTTAAAGTCAATTTTATCGTGGATAATGTAGAAAATAAACATAATAAGAGTTAACACTAAAGCATAGCCGCCAAAAAGCGTGCTGCCGAAAAAATCTAAAAACAAACCGCTGATAAAAGCGAAGGTATACCCGCCGCTTTCGTTTAACATACCCGCCATAATAAGGCAGAAAGCAGGCATTACGCCAATGCTTATGCCGACGGAGGAAAAAATTAATATACACGCCCAATGAATAATTGTGGCGACTAAAAAAATAAAAAGGATATTTAAGAATTTAAGCATTATTTTTTACCGCCTTTGGTTTTGGGCGTTTCGTACACGGCCCTCATTATAAGAATTTCTTTAACTTTGGCGGGGTCTACCGCAAGTTTAAGCGAAGGTTTTAAAAATGTTACGGAAGGGTCGTTTTGCGCGGCTTCAACACCGCTGAGTGAACCCATTAAAATACCGTCGGGGAACAATGCGCTGGAGGCGGAGGTATAAACCTTTTCCCCCTCCTGCAAAGGAGTGGCCAGCGGGATATATTTTATATCAACGCCGCCCCTGCCGTTACCGCCCGCAAGGCCTTCTATACCGCTGACGGAAAGGAAAGCCGTGGCGGAAAAATCTTCGTCCGAAGTCAAAAGAATTTTTGAGGTTTTGGGGGAAACTTCTATAACTTTACCGACGAGGCCGATTTCCCCGTTTTCTATCGCTACGACGGGAGAGCGCAGCTCTATTCCGTTTTCGCTGCCTTTATCGGCAATAATGGTGCCGCGTTTGGAAGGCTCCCTGTACATAACTTTTGCCCAAGCGCCTTTCCATTTATTTTGATTGTACACGTCAAGCGCGCTGGCAAGCCTTTGGTTTTCCCTAAGTAAAATATCAGTTTGCGCGTTTTGTATTTTTAAATCTTTAATTTCTTTTTTAAGCGCGGCGTTTTCTTCCGCGACGGTTAAAAGCGCGGCGGCGGAAGAACTTACACCGTCTAAATATTGCGTAACCGCGTGCGCGGCGCGGATTTGCGGGATAAAAATATAAGAAAGTACCGCCCTTGTGGAGTTAACCGGCATTTGAAGCGGCAGAATTATGACAAACAGCGAAAGCACAATAAATACCGCAGGCAGTATTTTGCTGTAGCCCAATGTTGTTTGCTTTTGTTTGTTTCTTTTCTTTTCCATTTTGCTCTTGTGCGCGTGCGCGCGGAATAATATAAAAATCTTTTTACGCGCGCGTACGGCGCGCAGGCCTTTTTTATTTTATACTAAATACTGAGAATAAAAAATAAGAAAGCGGGTACTTCCTCGTAAGAAGATACCCGCTTTAGTAGTGTTGTTTAAAAATTACAAGAACTTCTTAAATTTACCTTCTGCAAGAAATTCCAGATATTTGCCCGTACCCAAAGCTACGCAGCTTAAAGGATCTGCCGCTCTATGCACAGGTATATCGGTTTCCTTTTTAATAAGTTCCGTCATGCCGCGCAGTAAAGAGCCGCCGCCTGCCACAACCAAGCCTCTATCAACAAGGTCGGCCGCGAGTTCTGGCGGTGTTTCTTCCAGCGTGCTTTTGACAAGTTCAACAATAGCGCGTACAGGCTCTAAAAGCGCTTGTCTGATTTCTTCGGAAGTAACCGTCATCGTGCGCGGTAAACCTTGTGTCTGGTCGCGCCCTTTGACTTCCATCGTTTTTTCTTCTTCCAAAGGATAGACTGAGCCTATATTTATTTTTACGTCTTCGGCTGTTGTTTCCCCTATTATAAGGTTGTATTTCTTTCTGAAATACTGAATGATGCAATCGGTAATTTCGTCGCCTGCAATATCTATTGACTTGGCCACAACCATACCGCCAAGTGATATTACAGCCACTTCCGTCGTGCCGCCGCCGATATCAACAATCATACTGGCATGCGGTTCGGTAATGGGCAAATCAGCCCCCATTGCGGACGCCATAGGTTCTTCTATAAGATAAACCTCTCTGGCTCCCGCCTGTTTGGCTGCGTCTTCTACTGCGCGGCGCTCCACCCCCGTAATGTCGGAAGGTATTCCGATTACGATTCTGGGACGGAGAAGGCTCTTTCTGGTATGTACGCTGCGGATGAAGTAACGAATCATTTCCTGAGTTACTTCAAAATCTGCTATAACACCGTTCTTCATCGGGCGTACTGCTACTATATTTGCGGGTGTTCTGCCCAGCATTTGCTTGGCTTTACTTCCTACGGCTTTAACTTCGCCTGTGTCCCTATCCAAAGCGACTACGGACGGCTCTCTGAGTACGATGCCTTTGTCTTTAACATATATAAGACAGTTGGCCGTACCCAGATCCATGCCCATATCGTTGGATAAAAGACCGCCTAAATAGTCTAATACCATTTAATCCACCAATTTAATTATAGCTACTTCCGCGTTATCGCCTTTTCTTATTCCGGCTCTGTAAATGCGGGTATAGCCGCCATCTCTCTTGGCGTATCTTTCCGCTAAAACTTCAACGAGTTTTTTGTAAGCAATCTTGTCGCTTACCGCATTTTTAAGAGCTAAATTATCACCGGCTTTTGCAAGCGTGATAAGGCCTTCAACTTCGCGTCTTACTTCTTTGGCTTTGGGTAATGTGGTTTTTACTTGTTCGTGCAAAACTATGCTGATAGCCATATTGCCAAGCATCGCTTTTCTGTGGGCGGTAGTTTTACCGAGTTTACGATATCCCGTATTCTTAATCATAACTAAAGGTTACTCCTTATAATTTCATGCCGAGCTCTAATTTCATATCGGCTAACTTTGCTTTAACTTCATCGAGCGATCTGGCACCGAAATTCTTTACCATTTTAAGCTGGGCTTCCGTCTTGCCGACGAGATCGCGCACAGTTTTAATGCCTTCTGATTTTAAGCAGTTGACAGACCTGGAAGAAAGCTCAATAAAATCTACGGACTGGTCCAAGAGTTCGTCAAGCTTATCGTTTACGGCTGTTGCCGCAACGGCTTCCTGCGCGGGTTCTTCCTGCGCGGGCTGTTCTTCGCCTTCTATCGTAAAGATATGGAGCGACTGAGATAAAAGTATGGCTGCTTTATGAAGCGCTTTTCTGGGCTCTAAAGTACCGTCGGTAGTAATCTCGAGGATGAGTCTGTCATAGTCGGTTTTTTGACCAACGCGGGCAGGTTCTACGTCGTAATGTACTTTTAAGATGGGAGAGAAGATAGCGTCAATAGGCATAAAACCCGCAGGTCTTGCGCCTTTGGCTACTTCTTCCGCGTAACCTTTACCTTTGGAAATTTCAATTTCCATTCTGATTGCGCCGCCGACTTCAAGCGTGGCGATGGCTAAATCTTTGTTGATGATTTCTACGCCGTCGGTTTCGGCAATGCTGTGAGCCGTAACCACACCGGGTTTGTCAGCCGTTAAGGTTAAGTATTCTCTATTTTTGCCTTCAAGTTTAACTCTTAACTTTTTAAGGTTAAGAAGAATTTGAATGACATCTTCCTTAACGTTGGCAATGGTGCTGTATTCGTGCGTGGTGCCTTCAACGCGGACAGCGGTAACTGCAGCGCCTTCAAGACCGGAGAGGAGGATTCTTCTTAAAGAATTGCCTACCGTGTGTCCGAAGCCTGATTCGTAGGGTTCAGCTACAAATTTACCGTAGGTGCTGCTTTCGCTTTCTACCTTAATGTTCTTTGGTAATACTAAATTGTCAAAAGCCATTTTTCCTCCAAATTATTTGGAATAGTGTT
>JAEXBW010000085.1 GCA_023393825.1 Elusimicrobiota bacterium
CGGAAGCTGCCCAGCTTTTATCTTTTGCGGATTATAAAGCTACGCTTTAATTTTAAGTTTCAGTTTTACCTTTGCCCTTGAACTTAGTTTGAAGCAGTAAAGTTCAAGGGTAAAGTTTTAAAGAGGATAATATGTTTAACCCTAACACGAAAGAAAACGAAAAGCAAATGCTGCAAACCATCGGCGTTAACAGCATACAAGATTTATTTAAAGATATCCCGCAGGATTTACTTAACCCCAAATATAATCTGCCCGCCGCCTTAGAC
Source organism: Elusimicrobiota bacterium (assembly GCA_023393825.1). Taxonomy (GTDB): domain Bacteria; phylum Elusimicrobiota; class Elusimicrobia; order Elusimicrobiales; family Elusimicrobiaceae; genus Proelusimicrobium. The sequence goes on from JAEXBW010000085.1 coordinate 267, forward strand.
GAGGCTGACTTAACCCGCCACATAAAAACCTTAGCGGCAAAAAATAAGCCGCTGTTAAATTTTGCGGGCGCGGGCATTTACGAACACTTTATTCCCGCCGCGGTAAACGCAATCAGCTCACGCGGGGAATTTTTGACGGCCTACACGCCCTATCAGGCGGAAGCCAGCCAAGGCACATTGCAGGTTATCTACGAATATCAAAGCAGCATTTGCGCTTTGTTTGATATGGACGTTTCCAACGCTTCGCACTACGACGGCGCAACCGCTCTGGCCGAAGCCGTATCAGCCGCCGCGCGCGTTAAAAACAAAAATACTGTTTTAATATCCGCCGCGCTTAACCCGCAGTATAAGCAGGTTTTAGATACCTATTTCAGCATCGGCAGTCCTGTTAAATTAAAAGAAGTTTCCCTTAATAACGGTGTAATTGACGAGCAGGATTTAAAGGCTAAACTTTCTTCCGCCGATGTCGCCGCTTTCGTTTTGCCCACACCCAATTTTTACGGTAATATAGAAGACGCTCACGCAGTAAGCGCGGCGGTAAAAGCCGCGGGCGCGCTTTTGATAGCGGTGGTTAATCCCGTCAGCTTAGGCGTGCTGGGCACACCGGGCAGTTACGGCGCGGATTTTGCCGTGGCGGAAGGCCAGAGCCTTGGCAATACAATGAGTTTTGGCGGGCCGGGCCTTGGTATATTTACATGCAAAAAAGAATATGTAAGATTTGTGCCGGGCAGAATTTGCGGCATAGCAAAAGACGCCAACGGCAAACGCGCTTTTGTGCTTACACTGCAAGCGCGCGAGCAGCATATCAGAAGGGAAAGAGCCTCCTCCAACATTTGCTCCAATCAGGCTTTATGCGCTTTAAACGCCGTCGTGTACCTTACTCTTTTAGGCGCGCAGGGCATTAAAGAAGTCGCAACTTTAAATGTGGAAAACGCACATATACTTAAAGAAAAAATAGCGCAGCTGCCGAACTTTAAAATAAAGTTTAACGCGCCGTTTTTTAATGAGTTTGTTGTGGACTGCCCCGTTCCCGCCGCCAAGGTGGTAAAAGCTTTGGCTAAAAAGGGCATACTTGCGGGTTACGATTTGGGCCTTACTGATAAAGCGTTTAAAAACAGTCTTTTAATTTGCGCGACGGAAACAAAAACCGCGCAGGATATTGAAACACTTGTTGCCGCTTTAAAGGAGGTAAAATAATATGACAATTTACAATCATAATAAACTTTCTATAGAAAAATCCTCCGCGGGCAGACGCGGCGTTAAACTTAATCCCGCCGCTAAGGAAGCCTCTGCGTATTTACCGCAAAATTTACTCAGGCAAACTCCGGCCAAACTGCCGTCTTTAAGCGAGTTGGAAACGGTAAGACACTTTACCAATTTATCGCGCCTTAACTTTTGTTTGGATACGCATTTTTACCCATTGGGTTCTTGCACGATGAAGTACAACCCCAAGGCTTATGACGTGCTTGCCTCGCTTGATAATTTTACTGCCGTGCATCCGTTTACGCCGCAGTCCTGCGCGCAGGGTACATTGCAAATTATCCACGGGCTGGACGAACTTTTAAAACAGGTAACGGGCCTTGCCGGTTTCACTTTACAACCCGCCGCAGGCGCACATGGGGAGTTTACCGGCGCGCTTATCGCCAAAGCTTACCATAACTTTAATAAACAGAAAGACAGGACGGAAATTATAGTACCCGATACCGCCCACGGAACCAACCCCGCCACGGCGGCAATGTGCGGCTGCAGCGTTGTTAACATAAAATCCGCCCCCGACGGCAGAGTGGATATAGAAGAGCTTAAAAAAGCGCTTAATCCCAAAACAGCTTTGGTAATGTTAACCATACCCAATACCGCGGGTTTATTTGAAAGGAATATTAAGGAAATCGCGGCATTAGTGCACGCCAACGGCAGTCTTTTGTATATGGACGGCGCAAATCTTAACGCGCTTATCGGCACGGTAAAGCCTGCTGATATGGGCGTTGATATTATGCACATTAACCTGCACAAAACTCTTGCCACGCCTCACGGCGGCGGCGGGCCGGGCGCGGGCGCGGTGGGCGTAAATGAAGCTTTGCTTGATTTCCTGCCTTTGCCAAAAGTTACATTTGACGGTAAAGAATATAAGTTGGAAACCAAAAATAAAAAGAGCATCGGCGCGGTAAAAAGTTTTTACGGCAATATCGCCGTTGTTATACGCGCTTACGCTTATTTAAAACAATTTGATTCCAAAACGCTTGGCGAAATATCCAAAAATGCCGTCTTAAACGCAAACTATATTCGCGTAAGGCTGGCAAAATATTTCCCCGCGTTTTTTGACCAAATTTGCATGCACGAATGCGTGTTGACTATAGACAAACAAAAACTGCCCGAAACCAAAACAATAGACATAGCAAAAAGACTTTTGGATTTGGGTTATCACGCGCCCACAATTTACTTTCCGCTCATCGTGCCCGAGGCTATTATGATAGAGCCTACCGAAACGGAAAGTAAAGAAACCATGGACGCTTTTATTGACGCTCTCATACAAATATTTAACGAAGCCGCTCAAAACCCGCACGAGCTGCATAATGCTCCGCAGAACTGTCCCGTAAAAAGGATAGACGAGGTAAGCGCGGCAAGAGAGCCTAACCTTAAATGGTAAACTGCGTGTTTTTAAACACGGCTCCCGCCGATGTTTATACGCAAATGGCGGCGGACGATTATTTTGTCGGCCAAAATACGCAGGAATGTTTTTTGAGGATTTTCAACTGGGCGGGCGGCCCTGCGGCAACGTTCGGCTACGCCCAGTTTGAAAGTTCCGTAAAACAGCAGTTACAGACGGCAGGAATAACGCATTACACAAGGCGGCCCACGGGCGGCGGCGTGGTATTGCATAAAGATGATTTAACTTTTTCTTTAATTTTTAACAGTCCGCAGCTTGTAAGCCCAAACACTATTTACTCCGCACTGCACGGCTGTATTAAAGAGGAGCTTTTAAAAGTTAAGCACGGCTTAAGCGCGTACGGAGATAAAAGCGATTACCGTCCCGCGCAGAGCGGCACCGCTTCAAATTGTTTTGCCAATCCCGTCAGCGATGATATTTTAGACGAGGGCGGCAGTAAAGTTTTGGGCGGCGCGATAAGGCGTTTTAATACAAGAATTTTATATCAGGGCAGTTTACAGTTTAACGGCGCGCGCGGCAATATTGCGTATATAACGGCAATAAAAGCGGGCGTGTTAAAATATTTAGGCATGGCGGCCTACATACAACGCGCGGCAACGCAGGAAGAATGGCAGGCAATTTCCTCCCTCGGAGAAAAGCAATATAATACGCGCGAATGGATAGAAAAGTTTTAAATTATGGGGAAGATAACTAAATTTTTTATAGGTTTATTACTGCTGCCCACGGCATTTTTTGCCTTAGTGGGCTTGCTTGACGTTGTGATAGCTTTGCTTAAAGCCTATAAGATTACAATACTCTTTTTGCTTGGCGGCGGGCTTTACGCGCTGCTGCATTTTTTTGTTTACGATTTTTCCCGCTTTTATGTTTTGGCGCACGAGTTTACTCACGCGCTTTCCGCCCTTGCGTGCGGATACAAAGTAAGTAATGTTAATGTAAAGCAAAACAGCGGCAGCGTTAAAGTTTCCGACGCTAATGTATTTGTTTTACTCTCTCCTTACGCCATTCCTTTTTACGCAGTACTGCTTGTGCTTATTTATTTTATCGTGGGCTTATTCCACCCCGTTCTTATTTACAGAAGCACGGTTATTGCAATGCTCGGTTTCTTTTCCGTAATGCACTTTATACATACTTATAAAGCTTTGACGGAAGTAAGCCAGCCCGACGTAAAATTAGCGGGCGGCAGTATATTTTCCTTTTCCGTAATAATACTTTTTAACGCGCTTATAATAACCGCGCTTATAGAATTTTGCTTCCCCGGTCTTTTGCCGCTTAAGCAGATAGGCAAAGATATTATTACCCGTACGGCGGATTTTTGGATTGCCGCCGCGCAGTATTCTTTTAACTTTATAAAGTGGGCGGCTTCAAGATGATGAGAAAGCATTTATTTAAAGCCCTGCATTTTAGCGTTAAAAATACGATAAGAGCCTTATTTTTTACGGCGGTTATGGCGGCTTTTGCATTGGGGATATGCTGGTTTTTGGCGCTTAAATATTTTAACGCGCAAAATGTGGGCGGCGCAATAGCGCGCGAGCTTGGCAATGCTTTGCAGCGCCCCGTTGTTATAGGCTCAATTAAACTTGTTTCCATAAACAGTATAGAGATAAAAAAGTTTAAAGTTGTTGATACCAAACTTAATACTTATAACGATTTCCTTTCCGCAGATTCCGTCATTGTCCACTACGATCTTTTGCCTCTGTTAAAAAATAAAGTGGAAATTAAAGAAATTATTTTGCAAAACCCCGTCGTCAACATTATTAAAGACGAAAACGGTGTTTTAAACACTCCGGATTTTATTACCTCCACAACGCAAAGCAGCCGCGGACAGCAGTTTGATGTTATGTCTTCTGCGGGGCGCGCCTTTCAGATTGTTATAGAAGACTGGACCATAAATAACGGCACCTTCAGCTACAGGGATTTAGGCGCGGATATAAGCCATTCGCTTAACGGTATTTTTATACATTTCTATAATCTTAAGTTTAACGCGCTTACCGATTTTAATATGCACTTCGTCTTAAGAAATAAAGTTAAAGATAAAATTATAGAAACCGAGGCCGAAGCGCAGGGCGCCGTAAACCTTGCCAATTTTAAAGCGGCAGAAATGGCTTTGGAAAACACAAAAGCCAAACTGGGCGCGTTTAGAAAGCCGCTTTTGATAACCCTTCAAGCCCATAACTTTGTGGACCCGCAAATAAACTTTAAAACCAATATCCCGCAGTTCGGTTATGACGACGTTTCTTTATTTATGCCGCGCCAGATAGAGTTTACGGTACCTGCCGTAAAGGCGGAGGCGCAAGTTAACTTTAACCAAAACTTTAAAAAGATAACAATATCCTCCCTCAAGCTGGATAATAAAGATGTTAAACTTCGCCTTAATGGCGCGGTTGATTTGCAGGCTGAACCCGTGTTTGCTCAGGCGGACTTTAGCACAAACGAATTTAATATAGCCGCCACCGACTATCTTTCCCTGCTTAAAAAATTTGATTTTACGGGCAAGGCCTCCGCGCAGGGTTCTTTTGTTTACGAAGGCGGCAAGGCCAAACTGCCTAAACTTACCGTAAACCTTAATAATGCGGCGGCTAAGATAAGTAATTTTATTATAAGCGGCGTTAAGGGCAAGTACGAAGCTTCCGACAATCTTAACCTTATGAAGGCCGACGTTGCAGAGGGCGTGTTTAAGGTGGGCCGCCAGACGATTTCCAAAATAAAGGGCAATGCCTCCTACGACCATAAAAAACAAAACTTTTATGCTTTTGTTAAAGACGCTATGTTTAATGATAAAAAAATCCGCATTC
>JAEXBW010000123.1 GCA_023393825.1 Elusimicrobiota bacterium
GCCGCGCATAAACAGCACCACATTATCTAAAAAGGGCGTTCCCGCCAAATTGGCGTAGTGTTCCTTTGCAAGAGCTTCGGTAACTACGGCTACCTTTGCCGCTCTCATATCAAGGCCGAGATGTTCAATACGGTCTATTATAATGCCCGTAAGCTTTTTGCTTATGGCATCGGGTTTGATTAATATTAAAGTTCTCTCTTTCATAATTATCATTATAACAAATGACGGCATAAAGTAGGCCGTTTTATAGCCTTGCCGCTGCGGGTAAAAACCGTGCGGGTAGTTTACGCGCTAAGAAATGCTATAATTTACGATACGTGAGGTGCTTTTATGACAGATAGAAAAATTAAATTCGGCGTAATCGGAGCAGGGAAAATAGGTACTTTCCATGTAAGAACACTATCCAAAATGAAAGATGTAGAGCTTGTCGGCGTTTGCGACCGCGACCCTATGCGTGCGCAAAATTTGGCTTGGGAATATAATTCCACAGCCTATACCAGACACGCGGATTTAATTTCTCAGGTAGAGGCGGTTATAGTCGCCGCTCCCACCGAACTGCACCACGAAATCGGTATGTACTGCCTTGAACACGGCGTGCATACGCTGATGGAAAAGCCTATAGCTTCCACAATGGAACAAGCCAGAGAACTTATAGCAAAAGCGAAAGAAAAAGACGTAATACTCCAAATAGGCCACGTAGAAAGATTTAACCCCGCAGTACTTGAAGCCGTAAAACACATAAAAGACCCTAAATTTATAGCAATAAAACGCCTTGGGCCATACGACCCGAGAATGGCAAATATCGGCGTAGTGCTGGACCTTATGATACACGATATTGACCTGCTGCTTACCATTTTAAAGAGCGATATCGTAAGCATAGACGCGGTGGGGCTTAGCGCGTTTTCCGCCCACGAAGATATTGCAAATGTCCGCCTTAAGTTTGCCAACGGCTGTACCGCGGACGTTACCGCAAGCCGCGCCAGCTTTGAGCGCGCAAGATATATGAATTTGTATCAGGACAATGCTTATATTTCCGTAGACTTTATGAACGCAAGAGTAAAGATTTATAAAAAGAAAAACCCCGTAATAAAATCCTTAGATGACATAGACGTAATTTACCCTACCTTTGATAAGCAAATGCCCATAACCTCTGAAATTCTTCACTTTGTAGACTGTATTAAAAATGATAAGAACCCCGCCCCAAGCGGAGAAAAAGGCAGCAAAGCCCTGCAGATAGCTTTGCAGATTATAGACCAGATTAAACGCTATAATGTGCCGCAAGGCGCGGAAGAAGAAAAGCACGGCCCTATGCAGATAGTATCTGATATTGGCAACGCGGCAAGAATAGCGATAGATGAAACGTTGGGAAATTTAAAAAGAGGAAGCGGAAAATAACTATGCCCCAAATCGTACCTAATTCAAAAAATATACTTATAGTGGCAGGCGACGTGTCGGGAGATGTGCACGCGGCCAATCTTATAAAGGAACTTAAGGCCGCCGCGCCCGATATTACCGTAACCAGTATCGGCGGAGAACGTATGCGCGCCGCAAGTGATAAATTTTTATATAACTTAGTTTCCAAAGGCGCCAGCGGTTTTGTGGAGCCGTTTAAAAAGATGCCGCTTTGGGTTCGCCTTATGGGTATGATTAAGGCTTATATTACGGAAAAGCACCCCGCCTGCGTTATCACCGTGGATTTTTACGGTTTTAACCATCAGGTATTGGGTATTGCAAAACACAGAAATATCCCCGCTTACTATTATGTATGCCCGCAGGTTTGGGCCAGCCGCCAGTACAGGGCAAAAGCAATTGTAAGACTGGCAAAAAAGATGTTTGTAATTTTTCCGTTTGAAAAGAAAATTTATACGGATTTAGGCGGCGACGCCGTATTTTTGGGCAACCCGCTTTTAGATATTATCCCCGCCGCGAAAGAAAAAACATACGAAGGCGGCAGGATGAAAGAATGGAAAATAGGTCTTTTGCCCGGCAGCAGACCCAGAGAAATTTCCAAGCACACGCCTTTATTTGCCGATGCGTTTAAAGAAATTAAACGCTCATTTCCCAATGCAAAAGCATATTTATTTGCCGTGCCTGAAGTTTCCGACGAAAGACTTTACGAGCTTTTGGGCGGCAAACCGCAGGATATGGAAATTGTTAGGGAAAACGATTGCAGCGCCAGAAGCGATATGGATTTTGTTATCACCTGTTCTGGCACAGCTACTTTGGAAAATGCGCTCTTGGGTTTGCCTATGTTGGTGGTTTATAAAACCTCGTGGGCCACGTACCAAATTGCCAAGATGATTATTAAAGTTCCTTATATCTCCCTTGTTAACATTTTGAGCAAAAAGGAAATTGTAAAAGAATTTATACAAAAAGAAGCCAACGCTTCCGCCATAGCAAAGGAAGTCTGCTCTGTTATCGGCAACGAAAAGAAATACAATGCCATGCGCGAAAGCCTGCTTAAAATCCGCAAAGATTTAGGTGAGGCGGGCGTAGCAAAACGCGCTGCGGAAATGATTGTAAGCGAAGTATTCCCAAAATAAAAAACGGATTTATTTATGCAAGACTACCTTAAGCAAATTTTAGACGGTTTTAAAGCCTATAATCCTACGCAGGATACAGCCCTGATAGAGAAGGCTTTTGCTTTTGCCCAAAAAGCGCATACCGGCCAAAAAAGGCTTACGGGGGAAGATTTTTTTTGCCACTGTTGTGAGGTGGCAAAAATTCTTTTAGAGCATAAACTTGATGTTGAAACTATCTCCGCCGCTCTGTTGCACGATACCGTGGAAGATACAGAAGCAACGGTAAAGGATATAGAAGCTAATTTTAATAAAGAAATTGCGGGTATGGTTGCGGGCCTTACTAAAATTGACCGCTTAGAAAGCCTTTCTACCGACGAAGAAACCGTAGAAAACTGGCGCAAAATGCTTATTGCCGTATCGCATGATATGCGCATTATCCTTATCAAGCTGGCAGACCGTATGCATAATATGCAAACGCTTGATGCCCTTGCCCCAAAACGCAGGGAAGAAAAAGCCCTTGAAACCTTAAACCTTTACGCGCCTTTGGCGCAACGTTTGGGTATGTTCAGCCTTAAAAACGAACTGGAAGATTTATCTTTCAAATACCTCCACCCGCAGGAATATAAAGATTTAGTGGAAGGCGTTGAAAGAAAATCAGAAAATTTAGATAAAAAACTTACCGCTTTTAAAACCGCTTTAAGCGGCGTGCTTGATAAAGAAGAAATACCGCATAGGCTGCTTTCCCGCGTAAAAAATTATTATTCCATTTACAGAAAAATGAAGAAGCACGACGCCACCTTTGACCAAATACAAGACCTTTTGGGCGTGCGCGTTATAACAGACAGCGTGTTGGATTGCTACCGCGCTTTGGGCGCGCTGCACGCAAGTTTTAAACCCGTGGCGGGCAGCTTTACCGACTATATAGCAATGCCTAAAATGAACATGTACCAAAGTATCCATACGACGGTATTTTTTGAAGGCAGCTTGGTGGAAGTGCAGATAAGGACGGAAGATATGCACCGCACCTGCGAATACGGTATCGCCGCGCATTGGCGTTATAAACTGGGCAGCAAGGCGGACCCGCATTTGGACGAAAAACTAAACTGGATACGCCAGTGGATAGAATGGCAGCGGGACTTAACCGCGCCGCGCGAATTTTTGGAAAGTTTTCAAACAGATATTAACCTTAATCAGATTTTTGTTTTTACTCCTAAGGGCGAAGTTAAAGTATTGCCCGAACACGCTACCCCGCTTGATTTTGCTTACCTTGTCCACACCGAAATCGGCGACAGATACAGCGGCGCATTGGTAAACGGTAAAATGGTAAAAATGAACAGCGAACTTAAAAGCGGTGATATTTGCGAAATTCAAACCCGCAAAAATGTTGAGCCTAAAGCCCAATGGCTTGAGGCGGCAAAAACAGCCCGCGCCCGTTCTAAAATAAAGACATTTTTAAGAAGCAGAGGCATAGAATTATGATCTGCTCTAACTGCAAATCAAATGTGCAGGAAAGCGACAGTTATTGCCGCACTTGCGGCGCGGCTTTTTCTTCCTCCGAAGTTTATAAATGCTGGAGCTGCGGCAGACAGATAAGCAAGGCTGACGGCTTTTGCCGCTTTTGCGGCGCGGGGCAGGGCAGAAAAGTTTCCTTTTACTATACACACCTCGGCGTTTGGATTTTATTTGCGCTTATACTGCCTTTTGCTATATTCTTTGTTTGGCGTTCCCCTGTTATAAATAAAAAAGTAAAATGGCTTTATATAGCTATAATGCTGTTTTTAACGGGATATTTCTGCTATTCTTTTTATATGGCTTTAAATACGGTTTTTAACGAATATTCATCGGTGTTTAATCTTACAATGTAAGTGCGCTTTTGTAATTTTGTATACGCAAGGGGACATATGCAAAAAGGCTTTACACTTATTGAGCTGCTGGTGGTTGTGCTTATAATAGGCGTGTTAGCTTCTATTGCCTTGCCAAATTATTTTATTGCTGTAAAAACCTCAAAGATAAAAGGGCAGTTCCCTCTTTTAAGAAGCATAATGGACGCCCAAAAAAGATATTACCTTGCCACAGGCCAAAGAACGGCCGATTTAGACCTTTTAGACGTAAGCCTTCCGTACCTTGTAAAGGGGGAAGCTTCCGAAACGGGCCGTATAGGCTATTCCACAAAAGACGGCGCTTTTTACTTGTATCTTAATTCTTCTGATTATATTGTTTTCTCGCAGGGCAATTTGGTGATAGATTATTATGGCGCAAGCCGTAGTGTAGGCAGCGGTATTAATGCCAACGGTATTTGCTAT
>JAEXBW010000007.1 GCA_023393825.1 Elusimicrobiota bacterium
CGGCCGATATTGATATAGCCTCCGTCGCAAAAAGACAGTTGAGCGGCAAAATAAATCCCGCCAGCGATGTTGACTATTATTCCGTGTCTCTGCCCCAAGGCAACTTTGAAGCCACCCTTTATCTGCCTAAGGTGGAAAATATGTCCCCCGACAGATATTTAGCTTTCGGCATATTCCTTTTAGACGCAAATCTTAAAACGGTTGTTGATATTGTTTCGCCCGAACTTTCAGGCGGGCAATATAATATTACAACCTCCAGCCCTTCCGTAACGCTTAATTTTGCCGCGCCCTCCCGCCTTAGCGGTAATACGGGCCGCTATCTTTTGGGCGTGTTTAAGATGGATCAGGGTTATTACCCCGCCACCGTTACAAACGATACGGGTTCTTACAGGCTGGCATTTAAATTTGCATCTGGCAGCAATGTGGGCAATTTGCCTACTTCCGTAACAAATTTCAGCGACGGACTGCAGATGACTTTAACCGTTCCTTACGAAACCTCAAGAACCGCCAGCGGGTCTTTACCCTCTGACTTAGGCTTAACCGGCTGGATGCCCAACATGGTAGATTCCTTCCACCTTGTGCGTATCTTAGACGAAAACCTAAACCCGATTACGGGCGGAGATACTTTAACGGGTACATATCTTTCTATGGTAGGCTCGCCTACCTATAACAGCGCAACCAAAACCATTACAGCCACGGTACAGTTTGGCAGCGGTTTTAGCGCTTTGGGCAATAATACTATTTACCTTCAGGCTTTCGGCAAGTTAAGAAACCTGATGTCAGGCTCAAATCCAAGCTATACAACTTTGCCCGAACACGATTACGGTATAGTTTCTTTGGGTATTTCCAACCCTATAAGAAACAGCGTTACAAGCGGTAAAGAAATTTACATAAGGCAAGCTGTTTTTAACCCCACCACAGGCAGCAAGATTAAAATAGAAATTGCTCCGCCCGTCGCGGGAAAGATAAAAGTGCAAATATTTACCATTGACGGCCTTTTGGTAAAAACCCTTAAGGACGGAGATATTACCACCTCCTTGCCCGACGTGCTTGAATGGGACGGCACAAACGAAAGCGGCAATACGGTGGCCAGCGGCGTTTATCTGCTGCGCGTTGACGGCGCGGGCATAAGCAAACAGCTTAAAAAGCTTGTGGTGGTGAAATAATATGAAAAATATAAAAACTCTTATACTTTCATCCTCTTTGGTTTTTGCCTCCGCGGCTTTCGCTTATGCGGCCGACAGCGGTACAACGGCCTTGCCCTTCCTTAAAATGGATATGGGCGCAAAGTATTACGGTATGGGCGGCGCGGCGGTTGCTTACGCAGATGATATTACGGGCGCGTCTTTCTATAACCCTGCTGCTTTGGGGCAGGTACAAAGTTTTCAACTTTCAGGCACTACTTTTGAAAGCGCTATGGATATGAATTATACCTATGGCGGCATTGCCGTACCTGTTGGTTTTTTAAGTTTTTTCGGTAATCATCCGCTTAATATCGGCGCGTCTGTTTATATGTTTGATAAAGGCGATATGGAAGACGGCGTTACAACAAGAAGCGTAGGTAAAGATACCTCCCTTGCCTTAAGCGTGGGCGAGCATATCGGCACGAATACCTGGGATTTTATGGGCAGCTCTTCCGACTTGGAACATTATTTGGGTATCAATGCAAAATACATACGCTCCACGTTGCCTAAACCCGTTTCGGGCGAGGTTACGGCAGATGTCTTTGCTTTTGACGCGGGCTATCAGGCTGTGCTTGATAAGCATTTCGGCGTCGGCGTTGCATTTAAGAATATAGGCTCTAAGGTCAAATATATAAAGGAAGAAGACCCCTTGCCCTATACCATTGCGGCGGGCGCGTTTTTTACTCCCGTTGAAGTTGAGTATGTAAGGTGGACATTAAGCGCTGATTATCTGGCTTATGTCAGAGAGCAGGAAAATCGCGTTCGCCTTGGTTCTGAAGCTGTTTTTATGGATATACTTTCCGTCCGCGGCGGCTTAAAACTTATGGAAGAGATTGAAAATGAATATTCTATAGGTTTCGGCTTAAAACTGTTTGGATTTGAAGTTGACTTCGGCACCATTCTTAACCCGCAGTTTAACGATGATAAAGTTTATCAGGCGTCAATTTCCTATAAATTCCCCGTAAAGAAAGAAGAACCCCGCGCTCAAAAGGAAACAGGCACGGATAAAAAGATTAAAGATTACGGCGAGTATAAGCAAAAACAAACGCAAGAGGCGCAGGAAAAAGCCGAAAGAAACCAAAGCCCCATACTATACCAGTAATTTTAAAAAGACAATCCCCCGCTTTAACGGGGGATTGCTGTTTTTATGCTAAGGTTTACTGTTGACAATTTCGCTTATTTTATCAACAATATAGTATTATATTTTAACGCCTTAAAAGCGGCTTCTTTAAAAGAAGGTATATATTTATGAATAATAATATTTTTAAATTTTTTGCTCTGTTTTTTACTTTAGCCTCGCTGCCTTTTACTGCGGCAGCGCAGGTTATGGATACCATTGCTTATGTTCCTGTTAAGCAGGGATATTACGATAAAATATCGACTAAGAGTAAGGCTCAGTTCGCGGTGGAAACAAGTTCCGTAAGCATTAAATCGCTTAAAGCTAACAGCGCTACTTTAAATATCGTTACAACCAAAGCCTCGTTTGGTAAACCTATTGTTGTAAAGGGTAATATTTTTGTAAGGCCGACCTCTACCCAGCCCGTTATAAAAGCCAAGGCTGTGGAAATCCAGGGGGAGGCTTATGCTGGCGGCGTTGTAGTAGGCACAAAAGCGCCTTTAGTTAAAACCGTTGTCGCGCGCGACGTAAACCTTATCAACAGAGTTGTAAGATTACCTTCGTCTTCCAATCTTATTATAGACGGTGTTTCTTTCCCCTCGCCTTCAGGCTGTTCTGAAGGGGTGGAATGGAGAACCGTAAAAGCAAAAAACACTGCAGATGTGCTTAAAGATTATACCGTGGTTGCCTGTAAAGGTACGGGCAGCACTGCCACTTGTACAGCTCCTCAGGCGGATATAGACAGATGCAACAATAACGCAAACACATGGGATACAGAAGACTGTTGCTGCAGAGGTACTACCGAATTGTTTTTCTTAGATGCGACGATGTGCGAAGGTTCCAATATTATTTGTAATGCAGATAAAACAATCACCTCCGCGACGGCGGTCTGTAATGAATTCGCTTCCGACAGCGCGGAATGTGTCTGCGCGCAGGGCAATCTTAAGCAATGTGTTCCGAAAGTTTATGGCGGCGGCAGCGACGAAGCCCGTTGCGTACAGAGCGGCGAATATCACGAAGCCTGTCAGTGTGAACATTTTATAGAATTCCAAAGCAATTACAGGAACTATGCCTGCACAGGCATTCCAGCCATGTGCGAAGGCGGCGGTGGCACTACTTTAAGCTGCCCTACGGCAAGCAGACCGCTTAGTTCTCAACTTTGCTCTCCGTGCGGCGTAAAAACCAGAACGGTAACTTGCAATACAACCACAGGAACATGGACTACGGGGCTATGGAGTATATGTGATACAACGGGATGTTCTGGCGTTGGCGCCTGCTGTTGCGGTTCCGGCGTTGAGATAAACAACTCTTCAGGCGCAGATTGCAGCACCTACAACTATACTCCTAAATTGCAGCCTTGCGTGTGCGCGCAGGAGCATTGCGATGCGGACGATGCGGCATTGTGCGGTGATTGCGGAGGTACTTGGAACGATTCAACCTGTACCTGCGACTGCGGTTTTTATAGCGGTAATGCCTGTACATTTGTTTCGGGCGGCGGTTGTAAATGCGGTAGTTTGTGGAGAAATTGCAGATAGTTTAAATTTTGCAAAACAAAAGCGGCGGTTATTAAATTAACCGCCGCTTTTTCTATTATAAAACCTTTTATTTATTACATTTACAATCTTTTGCGTCTTTGCCGCATTGGCAGGCTTTACCTTCTTCTTTTGCTTTGGCAAAAGGGCAGCCTTCCTTAGCTTCTTTAGCGCAAGGGCATTCTTTGCCTTCTTTGGCCATCTTGTCACAGCCGCAACCCTTTTCCGCGCCTAATGCCTTACCGCATTTGCAGTCTTTACCGTCTTTGCCGCATTTGCAATCAGCACATTTGCAATCTTTTGCGTCTTTACCGCATTGGCAGGCCTTACCTTCTTCTTTTGCTTTGGCAAAAGGGCAGCCTTCCTTAGCTTCTTTGGCGCAAGGGCATTCTTTGCCTTCTTTCGCGGCTTTATCACAGCCGCACTTTTTGCCGTGATTGGCTTTTATATGTTTCTTTTTTGAATACTCGTTAGTATTCTTCGTAAAGGTTTTATTGGCTTCTGCTTTTTGTTCAGCTACCGCTTTTTGCCCGTTTTTGCAGTCCTTGCCAAAGTGGCACGGCTCAGCTTTAACATTTGCTGCCAGCGCGAAGCAAAAAACAACCGCCGTAAGTATAATTTTTTTCATGTCCCCTCCTTAAATATGTACTTCTTAATAAAATTCTATAAATATTTAAAGCAAGCTGTCATCAAGTTTTTGGCAGGAGGATTGTTTTTCCGTCATAAGTTCTTTCAAAAGTTCAGCGACTGATTTGGCTTTAACGGGGTGTATAAAATCCGCCGCAATAAAGCTTAGCGGCAGTAAAACGAACTCTCTTTTATGGCACAGCGGGTGTGGAATTTGCAGGGTGGGGGTATTAAGGATAATATCTTTGTAAAAAATTATATCAAGGTCAATTTCTCTGGGGGCATTTTTAAAAGCAGGCTTTCTGCCTAAATCGGCTTCAATGTTTTTAAGTTCGGTTAAAAGTTCCTGCGGCGCTAACGGGGTGGCAAGGCAAAGGGCGCCGTTAATAAAATCTTCCTGCTCCAAAAAGCCCTCCGGTTTTGTTTTAAACAGGGGGGATATGCTTGTAACTTGTCCAAGTTTTCCAAGCGCGGCAATAGCAGCCTTAATATTATTTAAAGCATTCCCTTTATTACTGCCAAAAGCGATATAAACATTATTATCCCTCATAATTTGCGCTAAAGCCTTCTCTTTCTCTAACGGTTACTTTTGTTATCTGCGGGTATGTTTTTGCAATTTCTTCAAATATGTAAATTGCAAGGTTTTCCGTGGTGGGATAGAGGAAGATTTCGTTTAAATTTTTATTTTCCAAAGTTTTATTAAATTCTTGTAAGCACGCGTAAAGAGAGCGGAAATCCACCAAAAAACCCTCGTCGTTTAACTTGCCCGTCAGGGTGACGCCGTAGTTAAATTTATGTGCGTGCAAAGGCTCGTCTAATGTTTTGTCGTGCCAATGCGCCGCGCAGAAAGAAGATTCCACCGTTATGCTTACTGTTTTATTTTTTTTCACGGGCAATATCCTCCAAAAAATCTTTTGTTTCTTTAACATCGTGTACACGTAAGATATAAGCGTTTGCATTATAAGCCAGCCTTGCCGCTTTAAGGGAAAGTTCCAAAGTCTTATCCGTAAAAGACTTGCGGGACGCGCCTATTAAAAGCGGCATATTTAAACAGTCAAAATATTTAAGATTTTCCAGCAAAAACCAATTTTGTTCGCGCGTTTTGGCAAAGCCCAAACCGGGGTCCAGTATTATATTTTTTGCATCAACGCCGCGCGCTTGGGCAAGCGTTGCTTTAGCCTCAAAAAATTCTTTTATTTCTTTAAGTATATCGTCGTATTCGCTTAGGGTTTGCCTGCCCTTTGGCGTGCCGCGCATATGCATTATTACAAGTTTGGCATTATAAGATGCGGCTAAATCCGCCAGCCTTATATCGGCAATGGCGCTTACGTCGTTTATTATTGTTGCGCCGTTTTCCACCGCGGCTTTTGCCGTGTTATAGTTGAAGGTATCAACGGAGATTACGGCATCTTTAAATTGTTTTTTTATTTCTTTTATAACGGGCAGCACGCGCGATGTTTCTTCCTCTTCGGTCAAATCGGCAGCATTCGGGCGTGTGGATTGCCCGCCCACGTCTATAATATCCCCGCCTTGCGCAAGGATATCCTCCGCCCGTTTTAAAGCCGCGTCAAGGGCATTGTATTTGCCGCCGTCAAAAAAGGAGTCGGGCGTGGTATTTAAAATACCCATTATAAGCGGTTTCACGGCTGTTTTCTCCGCAGGTTAAATTTTTTGTACGAAGTGTAAAAATTCTTGGCGGACTTCGTGCTTGTTAAACACGCCGCGCAGCGCGCTGGTAATCATTTCTGCATTATGCTTTTGCACGCCGCGGCTGCAAATGCACATATGCTTTGCTTTGCATACCACCATAACGCCAAGCGGGTTAAGGTTTTCCATAAGGCTGTCGGCAATTTGTGCTACAAGCTTTTCCTGTATTTGCAGGCGGCGGCTGTAAATTTCCACCAGTCTGGCAAGTTTGGATATGCCTATAACTTTTTTATTGGGCAGGTAACCTATGCTTATAGTGCCGAAGAACGGCATAAAATGGTGTTCGCACATGCTGTAAAATTCTATATCTTTAAGTATAACCATCTCATCGCAGGAGCCTTCCGTAAAAGTTTTAAGCACGCTTTCTGGCTTTTGGCTGTAGCCTTTAAAAAGAGTTTCCCAGCTTTTAATCATACGCTTAGGTGTTTCCTTAAGGCCTTCGCGCGAGGGGTTTTCCCCGATATAAGTTAATATATCGCTTATGTGATTGCTAATCTCTTCCTGCGTTATTTTATGTTTATCAGTTTGTGCATTTGCAGGCTTAGTTTTATTGACGGGTTTTCTTGTATTATTTTTAGGCATAATCGGGTATTCTCCTGTTTGTTGCCTTCGGGTTGAAGGTAAAGCGTTGTTTTGGCATTGGCGTATTTTTTATATTCCAGGGTTTCCTTTTCGCTCAAGCTGCCGTCTATAACCAGCTTAATAACGTCAGCTTTTTTAAGCATACTTTCAAGCGGATGCTTTTTGGGGGAAACCGTTACGCAGTAAATAAGCGAAGTATCAATATCATGCGCGCCGTTTGTTTCCAAATGTATTTCAAAACCGTTTTGTTTTAAAACCTCAAGCAGCGGGATAATGTTTTGCTCCGTCGGCTCTCCGCCCGTTATTATAACGGTTTTTGCGGGGTATTGTTGTATAAGTTTTAAAATGTCAGAGGGGGAAAGTTCAAAATTAACTTTTTGCGCGTACTTTGTGTCGCACCACGCGCAGCCCATGGTGCAGCCCGCCAGCCTTACAAAAACGGCCGCCGTACCTGCGTATTTGCCTTCGCCTTGTACGGAGTAAAAAACTTCGTTTATCTTAATAAGATTATTTTCTGATAATTGCGGCGGCATCGTCATTTTCCCATACTTCAAGGGTTTTAAGGGTAAGATTTTTTTGGCCCAGCAGGGCGGAAATTTTATCAAAAAGGTATTGGCAAAGGTTTTCCGCCGTCGGGTTGGGCAGCAAATCATTTAAATATTTATGGTCGGGCAGGGCGTCTTTAAGCATAGCTTTTAAAAGCTTAAAATCGTATATCATTCCGCTTTGCGCCAAAGGCCCTTCAATTTCAAAAACTACCTGCCAGGTATGCCCGTGCAAATTGCTGCAATCGCCGTCGTAGCAGGGCAATCTGTGGGCGGAACTGAACTTACTTTTTATCTTCAGTATCATAACCATGGTCCTGCTCTTCTTCAAGCGGTTTATCTTCGGGGAGGGGGATTTCCGCATTAAGTTCGTCAAGCGGATTTTCTTCCTCATCTTCCTCTTCTTTTTCCGCTGTTAACGGTTCGGATTCTTCCTTCTCTTCCTGTTCTTCTTGCGCGTCAGGGTTGTATTTGGAAATAACCATGTGCGCATACAAACCGAATATTATTAAATAAACAAGGAATAAAAGCGGCATCTTTACGGGCGATGCGAAATTTAAAATATAAAGCGCAGTTACGGGGGCCTGCATATAACAAGCAAGTTTAAACAGTTTGGCAGGCGGCAGCGCGGCGCGCGTGAAGGCATTAATTATTGCCGTCATTATAAAGCCTATTAATATTAAAAGCGGAATTTTTATAATCTGCGCCAATACGATAATTATCGTAATCGTGTAAAGAATAATACTGCTGATGGTGTTCTTATTCTGTAATATTGTTTGCGGGGTAATTGTCATATTGAAGTCTTCTGGTATTTCCGTAGCTTCAAACTGGTCTTGAATGTTAAGGTATGCCGTGTCGGAAGTTACCGCCAAAATAGTTTTGGACTGCGTCATTTCCGTAGGGTAAAGCGGTTCCGTTCTGCCCGTGTCAAAGAGGACATTAAAGCCTTCAAGTTCTTTAGGTTCAATTAAAAGCGGCTCGTCGTTATTAACGGTAGCCACGCCTTGCTGTACTGTAATTTCAGGTGTATAGTAAGCTACTTTATCAACGGCATTATCTACTACAGGCTTGCCGGTAAAATAAGTTATAACCGCAACAAATACGGCAGTTATAGCAAACAAATAGATGTTGAATAAGATTGCTTTCCAAACTGATTTGTTAAGACCCGAAAGATAATATTTTATGTTGTATAAGGCTTTTACAGGACCAAGAAGCATAGAACCTCCGCAGGAATTATATTTTTAATAAAATATGTTATAGTGCTGATATATTAAGTATAGCAAACTTTAGGGGGTTTTAAAGATGAAAAGGCTATTTTTTACTGCCGCAATTTTTTTTGTTTTAAGCGGGGCTGTTTGGGGCCAGCTTCAGGCGGTTTCTATTCGCCCGCAAGGCAATTTGGACGAATACGCGGCAGATATTGCGCCAAGCGTAACTTTTAATAAGCCCGTTGTTGCTTTGGGCGCGCAAAGTCAAATTGATTCCGCCGCCTGCCCTTTGGAAATTACCCCCGCAATTAAGGGCGACTGCCGCTGGCTGGGTACGCAAACTTTAACTTTTACTCCCTCCGCCAAGCTACCAGCCGCCACTGCTTTTACCGTAAAGGTTAGGGCAGGGCTTAAGGCCGCAGCGTCCGCCGACGCTCTTGTAAATGATATCGTTTGGACATTTTCCACACCGCGCCCGCAAGTTTTGCAAAGCATACCCTACGACGGAGAAAAGTGGATAGGCCCCTCCCCCAAAATTATGGCCGCTTTTAATATGCCGCCCGATATGGCGCAAATAGCAGCTTATACGGAATTGGTAAACTCCGGCGTGCGCGTGCCTGTAAAAATAAGCAAAATAACTCCCGAACTTTTTGAGAAATATTTTAAATATTCCGATATCCCCGCCAAAAATATTATTGTTATAGACCCTTCCTCTCCCCTTAAAAAGAATGCCGCATACAAACTTATTTTTAATAAAGGTTTATTGTCGGAAAGCGGGCCTTTGGGTATGCAAAAAGATTATATTTTAAATTTCCAAACCTATGGCGATTTAGCTTTAGCGCAAGCCCCTAAAAACGATTGTTTGCCCAATAACCCTTCGTTAATGTTCACTAACCCCGTGCAGGCGGGGGAGATATACAAAAATATTTCCTTCTCACCCGCGTTGGATTTTAAATCTTGCGACGAAAGTAATAGCGGCTATCAAGAAGAAGCCGTTGTAAACGGCAAAAAAGTTTCCGTCTATCAAATGCCTTTGTGCGGGTTGTATTTTAAAGCGGGGCAAACGTATAAAGTAAAAATAAACGGCGCGTTAAAAGACGTTTTTGGTCAAAGTTTAGGGCGTGATATTTCCTTTGATTGGGGCAATGACGGCTATTGTCCTTCCGTGGATTTTAAGGGCGGTTTCGGCGTTATAGAAAGTTATTTAAAGCCGTATCACCCTGCAGCCGCCGTCAACGCGGGACAAGTTAAGGTGGAAAAGCAATTTATAGACTATGCCTCTTTTATCCCTTTCTTCAAAAACACGCAAAATTGGTGTGATAAAAAAGAACTTAGCGGTAGTTTTATTACAAAAATCTGGCAGCCGAATATAAAGAAAGACGAGGGCGTAAATTCCTTTATAGATTTATCGCCCGCGCTTGCCCCGTTTAATGCTGGCATTGTGTTTGCACAATTTTTAAAACCGTCCGCCAAGAATGAAGTGTGCTGGCAAAACTCTTTTGACAATGTTACAAATATGGGCCTTAGCATAAAAATATCGCCCAAAAATATACTTGTGTGGGCAACATATTTGCAAGACGGCAAACCCGCAAAACATAAAGAAGTGGAACTTAGAAGCGCGGACAATAAAATTTTATGGCAGGGTAAAACCGACGGCGACGGCCTTGCGCTTGCCCCAGGCTGGGCTGACCTTAAGGATATTGTGCAGGAATCTTGGGGCGCGCCCGAAGTTTGGGCCTTTGTTAAAGACGGGGAAAATATTGCATTAATTTCTTCTTCCTTTAACGACGGTATACAGCCTTGGCGTTTTAATATCAGTTATGACTACAGCCCCAAAGCGCAGCCGCTTAAAGCATTTATATTTACGGAGCGCGGCATATACAGAACGGGCGAAGATGTGCGTATAAAAACAATTTTGCGCAGTATGCAAAAGAGCGGTATTTCTTACTCGTCCGCAAAGCAAATCTCTTTAATTATAACGGACCCTCGCGGGCAGGAAGTTGCAAATAAAACCTTGCCCGTAAGCGGTAGCGCGGCGGATTATGTTTACTCTCTGCCCGCGTCCGCGCCTACGGGTACTTATAATATCCGCGTAGAAGCCGATGGCCAAACATTCAATCAGGATTTCCGCGCGGAAGCCGTTAAAGCGGCGGAATTTAACGTTCAGCTTTCTGCACTTTCCAAACGTTATTTTGCTGGCGGTAAAGCCGATTTTGCTTTAAGCGCGCAATATATGTTCGGCGGGGTTTTGGACGGAGCGCAAACCAAGTGGGATATTAAACTTGCGCCTTTATACTTCTCCCCCAAAGGGTGGGAAGGTTATAGTTTTACCGACTATAATATGTATTCCAACCTTACGGAAACTCAGCTTTTAAGCCAAACATCAAAACTTAACGATAAGGGCAGCGGCTCGCTTTCCGTAAAACTGCCCGCGCTTAATTATGCCGTCAGCGTTTACGCGCAGGCGGGGGTATTAAGCCCGCAAAATCAACAGCTTTTCGCGCGTGCCTCCGCCGAGGTTCTGCCCGCCGATATTTTTATAGGCATCAAAACGCCTTCAAATATTGCAGAAGAGGGCAAACCTTACAGCCTGCAAATAGTCTGCACAGATGCGCAGGGCAATCTTGTTCCCTCAACGGACATAGAAGCCGTGCTTGAACGCAGGGATTATTTAAGCGTAAGAAAAACAGGCGTAAGCGGCAGACTGGAGTGGATAAGCAACGACCGTATTGAAACTATAAGCCGCTTCTCTTTCTTAAACGATACGGGCAAAACCGACTGGAGTTTTACACCTAATAAAGCTGGCAGTTACGCGCTTGTTTTAAAGGCTAAAGATAAACAGGGCCGCGTTAACACAAGCAGCGCAAGTTTTTATGTTTCCGCCCAAGGCGAGGCTTATTGGCAGCAGCAGGACGACGACATTTTGCAACTGGTTGCCGATAAAGCCCAGTATGCCCCGGGCGACAGCGCAAAAGTGCTTATAAAATCTCCTTTCAAAACCGCCTATGCTTTGGTTACGGTGGAAAGGGAAGGTATTTTATATTCCGACGTGGTTAAAATTAAAGGCGGCGCGCAGTATGTAAAAATACCGATAGAAAATAATTATGCGCCCAATGTTTTTGTAAGCGTTGTTCTTACGCAGGGCAGAAGCGCGCTTGCCGCCTACGGCGCGAAAGGCGAGGACTTGGGCAAACCGCAGGCCAAGTTTGGCTACATAGCTTTAGATATTGCCCCCGCGCAGTTTAAACTTTTGCCTTTTATAAGCACGGATAAGCAAAATTACGAACCGGGGCAAACTGTAAACCTTACCGTAAACGTAAAAAATTATAAGGGCAAAAATAATGCCGCAGTGCTTACGGTTTACGCCGTGGACGAGGGTGTTTTAGCTTTGTCTGATTATAAAACGCCTGACATATTTTCTTACTTTTACGAACCCGTCCCGCTTGCCGTTACAACGGCGGATAACAGGCTTTTCCTTATCGGTCAGCGCAGCTTTGGCCAAAAGGGGGAAAACAGGGGCGGCGGCGGCGCAAACAGCAAGCTGGGCGGTATAGACTTAAGGAATAATTTTAAGTTTGTTCCGTTTTATTCCGCCACGGTTAATACTGATAGGAAAGGGCAGGCAAAACTTTCCTTTACTCTGCCCGATAACCTTACTAAATTCCGCATAATAGCAGTTGCGGCGGATAAGGATAAATTCGGCTCCGCGCAAAGTTTTATAGAGGTTGCAAAACCGCTTATGATAAAGCCGCTGTTGCCGCGCTTTGCCAGAATTCACGATACTTTTGACTGCGGCGCGGTTGTATATAATTACACCAAAGAGGATAACCTTAAAACCGTTGTTAATATTAAGACGGAGGGGGACTTAACCTTTAAAGGCGCGCAGCAGAGGGAAGTTAATATCGGCGCGGGCAAAAGCATTACGGTAAAAGGCCGCTGCACCGTTAAGAAAGCGGGGCAGGCCGTGTTTAGTTTTACCGCGCAAAACACGCAGGGCAGCGACGGCCTTAAAGTAAATTTACCGCTTTTGGGTTTTAGCGCGCCGCAAAATTTTGCCACCTCAAATATTGTGCAGGGTACGGCGGCGGAAGTTATACAAAAGCCTTCCGATATTTTGTCGGACCAACCCGCTTCTTTACAAATTACGCTTGGCTCAAGCGCCGCGCTTAATATAAAAACAGCGGCGGACTTCCTTGATAATTACGCCTATTATTGCCTTGAGCAAAGACTTTCCAAACTTACGCCTTATGTATTTGGCGGCGATATTTTGCAGGCGTTCGGCGCCAAGGCGGAAGATATAAAAAAGACCGCGCAGGATAGCATTGATAAAATTGCGGGCTATCAAACCCCGTCGGGCGCCTTTGCTTATTGGCAGGGTAGCCGCTATTGGGACGCGTATCTTACGGCCTACGCGCTTGATGTTTTATTTGCCGCGCAAAAGCAGGGTTATAAGACGGATAAAGAAGCCGCCGGTAAAGCTGTCTTGTGGCTTAATTCTTATCTGTCTTCCCAACAGGAAAGCGTGTATAAATATACCGCGCAGGAAGATTATTTAGCCAAAGCTTACGGCGTTTACGCGCTTGCGCTTTACGGCAATAATAATGCGGGGGCTTACTTTAATAATCTCTATGCGGCCCGCGCCTCTTTAGGTTTGGAAGGTAAAATTTACCTTCTTAAAGCGGCCCACGCGCTTAAGTTTACCGCGCAGGCAGCTGACCTTAAAAGAGATATTTTAAATTACGCGGCGCAAACGCCCCAAACCTTGCATTTTGAATCCGCCGCCCAAAAATGGATATACAGCAGCAATGCAAAAGTTACCGCGCTTGCTTTGGAAGCTTTGCTTGAGCAAGGCGGCTTTGCCGACGATTATAAAGCGGCAGCTTGGCTTAACACCGCTTTGGGCGCAAAGGGCGGCCTTGGCGTTACGGCTGATAATGCCGTCGCTTTTAGGGCATTAAGCGCGTATATAAAAGTAAAAGAAGCGCAGCCCGCTGATTTTACGGCGGAAGTTAAACTTAACGGCGCGGCCTTTGCCTCTGCCGTGTTTAAAGGCCGCACGGAAGAATTGCAAACTTTTAAGGAGGACTTAAATTCTCTCTTTAAAAATAAAGATTCCGCAAAGGCGCAGTTTGTTAAAAACGGGCAGGGTACGCTTTATTACAAAACGGCTTTAAGTTATTATGCTTGGCCTTCGGCTGCGGCGCAAAATGCGGGTTTTACCGTCAGTAAAACTATCAACGCGCCCACGCCTTTAAAAACGGGTCAAACGGCGGAAGTATCCCTAACCGTAACAACGGGGCAAGAGAGAACTTTTGTAATTTTGGAAGATTTCCTGCCCGCAGGGTTTGAGGTTATTGATACCACTCTTGCCACGGAAGGCGACAGAGATGCTGAGGAAGATGCCGAGGAAGAGGGGGAGGCTTTCAGCATAACCAATCCCTTTGAACGCGTTGAAAATTACGACGACCGCGTAGTAGCCTTTGCGGATTTTATGCCTAAGGGAACTTACACCTTTAAGTATAAAGTGCGCGCCATTGCGGCAGGTTCTTATGTGGTGCCTTTTGCTGCGGCGAGCCAAATGTACGCGCCTGAAGTTTTCGGCAGGTCAGCCGCGCTAAATACATTACAAATACAATGAAGTTTAAACAAATAATATCTGCCCTTTTACTGCTTTGCGCTGCCACATTTTCGGCGGCGCAAAGCGGCGTTTTGCCCTCCGCTTCCTGCACGGTTACGGACAGATATTATAATCCTTTAAGAAACATAATTTCGGGCAAAGACAACTTTTTGCTGCCCGTAAATTTAAACGACGTCAGCCCTTATTTTGTGCTTGCGGTTTTGGCGGCGGAAGACAAAAGATTTTTTGAACACGGCGGCGTGGATTTGCAATCTGTCGCGCGCGCCGCGTGGCAAAACTTCAGCGCGGGGCAGGTGGTATCGGGCGCGTCAACAATAACGCAGCAACTTGTAAGCGCAAGTAAACCTAAGGAAAAGACAATTACCGCAAAAATAAAGCAGGCTTTAGGCGCGGTTAAGCTGGAAGGCAAACTTACCAAACAGCAAATACTGGAAGCCTATTTTAACACGGTAAACTTAGGCGGTAATATTTATGGTGTGGAGGCTGCGGCAAAAATATATTTTAATAATAATGCGGCTGGGCTTTCCCTTTCCCAGTCTGCATTCTTGGCGGGTATAATAAAATCCCCCGTAAGATATAACCCGCGCAAAAACTTTTCCGCCGCGCTTAAAAGAAGAGATTTTATTTTAGAGCAAATGTTTAAAAACGGTTTTATTAACGGCGAACTTTACCGCGCCGCCCTTACGGAAAAAATAATTTTATCCTCCTCGCCCGCGCCGTTTGCCGCGCCGCATTATGCGGAATTTATCTCTAAAACTTACCCGTGTACGGGCCGCGTAAAAACAACCATAGACGGTAATATACAGCTTTATATAGAAAAACTTGTGCCAGAATATCTTAAAAAACTGGAAAAGAATAAAGTATCCAACGCTGCTGTTATTGTGTTGGATAATGCCACGGGCGATGTTCTTGCTTTTGTCGGTTCGGCCGATTATTTTGACGAGAAAGCGCAGGGCTTTGTTAACGGCGTTTTGGCACTACGCCAGCCCGGGTCGGCCTTAAAACCTTTTGTTTACGCCGCCGCTTTTGAAAATGATTTTTTGCCCTCCGACAAAATTAAAGATGAAGATACTTTTTTTGAAGGCGGCTTCCGCCCTAAAAATTACGACGAGGAATACCACGGCGATGTAACTTTGCGCCAAGCTTTGGGTTGCTCTTACAATATTCCCGCCGTCGCGGTGGCGCAAAAGATAGGCGTGGGCAGAGTGCTGGAAACTTTGCGTAAAGTCGGCTTTACCACGCTTACAAAACCCGCGCAGGATTACGGGCTTGGCATTGCTCTTGGCAACGGGGAAGTGAGCCTTTTGGAACTTGCAAATGCTTACCGCGCTTTAGCAAACGGCGGTGTGTGGATGCCTGTTCGCTTTACGCTTGAACCTGCCGCTGCCCAGTCGGGCGCAGCGCACCGCGCGATATCGGCGCAGGCCGCTTTTATGACAACGGATATCCTTGCCGATAATGCGGCAAGAAGTTCTGCCTTCGGCCTTAATTCCCCTTTAAATTTACCTTTTAGTTTTGCCGCCAAAACAGGTACCTCCAAAGATTACCGTGATAATATTGCCGCAGGCTATAACAGGCGCTTTACCGCCGCCGTATGGACGGGGAACTTTAACGGCGAGCCGATGAGAAAGGTATCGGGCATAACGGGCGCGGCCCCGCTGCTTAAAGATATTTTTATGTTCTTACAAGATAAATACCCGCAGGAACAGGCAAAAAACAATAACTCTTTTGACAGGCCCCAAACCGTTTTGGTAGAGGAAGTTTGCGCGCAAAGCGGGCTTTTGGCAGGTAAAGACTGCCCGTTAAAAATTACGGAGGTTTTCCCTTTAGGTAAATTGCCAAAACCCTGCAATTTAACTAAAGCGCAGCACGGCGGCGAAGCGCTGGATAGTAAAGCGGCGGAGGGTATAATATTTCCCGCTGACGGTGATATTTTTAAGGCGGACCCTGCCGTGCCGCAGGCCTCCCAGCAGCTGCTTTTTAAGGCGGACGCGCAGGGCAAATGGTTTGTAAACGGAAAGGAATATAACTGCAATTCGCAAAAATGTTTTTGGCCGCTTACCGTCGGCAAATTTAATTTAAAACTGGTAACACCCGCAAAAACATATCAGGTAAATTTTACGGTTCTAAGATAATTCCCAGCAAAGATAAAAGATACAAATAAAAAAACCCCGCTTTAAAAAATAAGGCGGGGGTTTTTGCGTCAGATTTTATTATTCGCCCAAAATTTCTTTGGGGGTATTTATAATCGCTTTCTTTAAGAAAGGTTTCTTTTTAAGTTCTTTCTTTAAGGATTCATCTCTTAAAGAATTTCTGTAACCTTTCTCTTGGAAGGAATATTTGAAGTTTGTATGTATGTCGTAAGTGCCGTTGCAGATTGCGGCAACGTCTTCCGCAAATACAATTTCTTCGTCGGTCGGGATTACAAAGGCTTTAACGGGGCTGTCTTCGGTGGAAATTAAGCTTTCCGCATTTTTCGTCATTGCGGCCCAGTTGCGGTCCTTATCGTACTTAATGCCCATATATTCCATATCTTTAAGGGCAAGCTCTCTGTATATCGGCCCGCGTTCGCCCACGCCTGCGGTAAATACAACTGCGTCCACGCGGCCCAAAGCGGCGGCGTATGCGCCTATGTACTTTTTAATGCGGTAGCCTTCCATATCAACGGCAAGCTGGCATCTGGCGTCGCCTTTTTCGGCGGCAAGTTCAATGTCGCGTCTGTCCTGAAATTTTTCCGTAATACCAAGCACGCCTGATTTTTTGTTTAAGATGTTATACATTTCCTTGGGGGAAATATTTTCTTTCTCCATCATCTGGAAAGCGACGGAAGCGTCAAAATCTCCGCATCTTGTACCCATTATGAGGCCTTCCAGCGGGGTTAAACCCATGCTGGTATCGTAAGAAAGCCCGTTTTTAACAGCGTTAACGCTGGCACCGTTGCCGATGTGGCAGATGATAAGATTGCAGTCAAAAGGGTCTTTACCCAAAAGGGCGGCAGCGCGTTTGGCATTGTAAAGGTAAGAGGTGCCGTGTGCGCCATATCTTCTCATTTTATGCTTTTCGTACCAAGCGTACGGCAAGGCGTACATATAGGTATGCGCGGGCATTGCCTGATGCCAAGCGGTATCGGCAATAACAATATGCTTAATGTCGGGCATTACGGCGATAGCGGCTTCCATACCCAAAACGTTTGCGGGGTTGTGGAGGGGGGCTAAGTCGCAAATATCTTTTAAAAGCTGTATAACTTCGGGCGTGATTAAGACAGATTTTTCCAAAGGTCCGCCGTGTACTACTCTGTGGCCGACGGCATTAATTTCCGTCATATCTTTAATAACGCCTATTTGTTTATCGGTTAAAGTGGATAAAACCCATTGTATGGCTGTTTTAAAATCGGGGCAGGGGGATGTTTTTTCGTACTTTTCTTTTCCCGGGACTTCTTGGGATATTACGGCGTCGTTATAACCTACTTTTTCTATAAGGCCGACGGCTATATTTACTTTATTTGCATGGTCAAAAAGACTGTACTTTACGGAAGAGCTTCCGCAGTTTAAACACAATATAATCATTTAATTTTCTCCGGTATTTAATACGCTGGCGCGCCGCCGCGCTGCTGCAGGCGGCTGTTACAACTATATTTTACTAAATTTTAGCTATAAGGGCTTTCTGTAAAAAGCAAGAATTTGGCCTGCAACCTCAATATCGGCGTGCTTAAATCTTTTTTGCTTTTTGTTTTTATCTTCAAGGATAATGTGGTCTTTATATTTAAAATATTTTTTTATGCAGTATCTTCCGTCGGTTTTTACAAGGGCCAGTTTGCCCTGCCCCGCGGCAGATGAGGGGACTACAATGGCATATTCTCCCGCGTTTGCCCACGGGCAGGCGGCTTGCGCGGTAATTTTAAGCGCAAACGGGGCGGAGGTTTTAACCTCCAGCATAACGGGTAAAAATTCTTCGGGCTGGCAGTAATAAGGCAGGTCAAAGTATTCTGTGTTTGCCTCTGTCATTACGCCTATGTGTTTTGTTGCGGGGAAGGAGGAAAGCAGTTCGTAAATTTTCTTTTCCGTCTGGTCTTCTTCTCCCGTTTCGGCGCAGTAATTAAAGTTATCATCGGCAAAGTAAGATACCGGCTTTTCAAACACATGGGAAAGTTTGAGCATATTATCTCTGTCTGGTTTAAAGCGGTTTTTTACCCAGTGTGATACGACGCTGGAATCTTTAAGCCCCAGCTTTCTTGAAAGCTCCACCTTTGTCATAGACGTAGTTTTAAGCAACAGCTCAATTTTTTGTCCAAGGTTCATAAATAGTATCTCCATATAATTTTTAACAAATAAAGCATTAAAAGTCAAACGCAATATCGTCTAAAAATTTGACAAATTTGAAATAGTATGATACGATTGTATCAGATTTGATACGGTTTTAAAACAAAATCCTACCAAATCAGGCCGACAGGCAAAACACCCGCGGGCCAAGCAGCCCCGAACATAACAGTTTGGGGAAGCGAGACGGCTCTCCCAACACTCCTTAAATTTTTAAGGACCGCCGCAAAAAAAGCGGCACTCTCCCCGCGGGTGTTTTAATTATAATCAGCGGAGGTGTGTTTATGAAAACCAGAGCTTTAAACGACAATAAAAAACAGACATTAAACAGCGGCGCTACATGGGCAGAACTTTACAACATACTTTACGAATTACTTGAAAGACGTCAGTATCTTTTGCCTTACGCCAGAGAGTTTAATCTTATAGACGGAACTTTAAAAGATTATTTTTCGGGCGTGCCAAGCTGCTCCATAGGGGAATATAAAGTAAGCGGACATTGTTTGAGGCAGGACGCGGCCCTTTCAAACGGGGCGGCAAAAGTAAAAGACGCAAAAAAGTGGATAGTGGAAATACAAAAGCAGAATAAATTATAACGGAGGTTTTTATGGATTATCTTTTGGCAAGATGGTACACGGTAAAAAATTTAACGCCGCAGCGTCTTAAAACCCTGCACAATTTTGAAACTGCCGTAATTAAGTACAGCCGCAACAAATCCGCAGAACTTAAAAAACAAAAAATATTTTTACCTCTTTGGTGGCAGGAAGGCGCGTTATTTTTGAACGCAGAATTTAAACATTTTTGGCTTAAAGACGCAAAAGACCCTAAAAAAATAAAAGCCTTTAAACTTGAAACGGAAAAGATATTTAAACTAAACGGCATACAAATAACAGGAGGGGAAGTTTTTAACGATATTAAATTTATGCATCGCTGTGACCTTGCCATAAACGCTTCGGTCCCTAATGCGGGACCAGCTTCCTCAAAGCCCTCCACCTCCCGACCCGCACAACCTGCCTAGCATAAGGCGGTTATACCCCAAAAGCCACGCAATGCAAAAGCGCTCTTATAAACAGGGCGCTTTTTTGCGCTATATTTTGTTTGCTCTCAAATTTATTTTTGCGCGCGGCGGGGCTGATTTTTAAAAAGAGGTTTTAAAATATCTAAAAATATAATATAACTAATTATACTTATAAGAAATAATTAAAAGATGTTATTATTAGAGGGAGCTATGGCAAAACGTAAAAAGAATATAAAAAAAGCCGACACCCAAAAAGATTATAGTCATAAGTTTAATCCCGTGCAGGAAAGCATAGTTTCCAGCCTGCAAGATGACGGCTGGAATATAATAACGTTTGAAAAAGACTAAAACCCGCCGCGGTTTAAGCGCGCCGTTAAATGCGCTTTAAACCCGCAAAAATAAAAACCGCACTTGCATATATTACGCGTATTTAATATGGTATCATTAAGGTAAATTATGCCTTAGTGTAAACTTTTGTTTGTGCATCTGCGGAGGATTTATGTCTAAAAGCAAAAAGGAAAATACTTTTTTAACAGCCGTTAAAAACATAATGAACGGGCCCGCCGACGGAAACGAAAAAGATATTTATCCCGATGAGTTTATTGCCCAAAGCGCAAAGGTGTTTGCGCGCCTTAAGCAGCCTTGCTTTATCTTCGGCGGCAATAAAAAAATAGTTTACGCCAATCCTTCTTTTATGGAACTCTGCGGGCTTAAAAACCCTCCCGAAACCCTTGCCGATATTTTTGATAAAAAAGATTTAAAGTTTTTCTTTTCCAAAGCCGCCGCCGCGCTTGATTTTGACGACAGCGTAACCTTAACCTTCAATTTTTCCTGCGCGCAAAAAACCTGCTGCGCAACTGGGGATATAAACTATCTTTCGCAAAGCGGGGATATTAAATACTGCGCAGCTGTTTTAAAGGAAGTTTCCGACGCGGATTATAATTTAAAAAACGCGGAGCTTGATGTTTTAAAATCCCGCAACTATCTGCAAATTTTATTTTCCACCATACCTATGGCCCTTTATGTAAGGGACAAAAACGGCAAGATAGTTATAAGCAACAGCGCCGCGCAAGAAATTTTGGGCCTTAAGGAAGACGGCGATAGCGCAAAAGCTTTCAACCGCGCCGCGCTTAATGCGGATTTGGAGCAGGATGCGGAAGTCTTTGCCACAGGCGCTTTGTGGCAGAGTGATTGCCAGTCGTTTACCGACGCCGGCGGCGCAGCGCGCGTGGCGCATATTTTTAAAGCGCCCGTAAAAGACGAAACGGGCAAAATAAGCACAGTACTTACTTTGTTTGAAGATATTACAAACCGCAAAAGACAGGAAGAAGATATTTTGCGCGACAGAAACCTTTTACAAAGCATTCTTGACTATGCCCCTATGGCTATTTATACTCGCGGAGCGGTGGGCGGGCTTACCTTTTGGAACAAGCGCACAATGGAAATTTTTGAAGATACGGAAGAAACCGTCGCCGCAAAAGGCGCGCACCAAAACCAAACGCAGGAAGCTGCGGCAGGGTATCAAACCAGAGAAGAAGAAATAATAAAAGAAGGTAAAGTGGTAGTGTACGAGCAGGAACCTTACACCACAAGAGAAGGCACCAACATTATGCTGCATCTTATAAAAGTGCCTATACCCGCCAGCGGCAATAATCCGCCATGCGTACTCACCATCGCGCAGGATATAACGGAAAGGTATATACAGGAAGAAGAAACCTTTAAAACGCAAAACATTATCCAAACTATTTTTAATAATGCCCCGATAGCCATTTACGCCAGAGATGATAAAGGCGAAATGTTGTTTAGAAACAAGAAAACATTGGAAATACACGGCTGTACGGAAAATGACATTTTAAACGAAAGCAATGAGCAAAAAGAATTTTATCAAAAGCGCGAACAGGCCATAATAAAGAATGGTAAAACGCTGGACCTGCCTGAAGAAGAATATATAGGCCCCGACGGCAAAAAGCGCATAATACACGCCGTTAAAGTGCCTGTATTTGCCTCTGACGGTAAACCTATGATGGTTATTACCATTGGCGAAGATGTTACGCATACCAGAGAAAAAGAAAAAGAAATTTTACGCTCCAAAAACTTTTTGCAGGAAGTTATTGATAATCTGCCCGTTGCTCTGTTTGCCAAAAAATACACGGGCGAATATATACTGTGGAATAAAAAGAGCGAAGACCTTTTTGGTAAAAAAGCGCAGGAAGTTATCGGCAAAACTCATCATAATGACGAGATTAACCCCGAGCAGGAAGAATTTATCCGTATGCAGGAACAAAAGGTATTTGACGTCGGCAGGGAAGTTGATATCCCGCAGGAACTTATATCCACTCAAAACGATGGCATAAAGATAATGCACACCGTAAAAACGCCGCTCTTTTACGAGGACGGCACGCCAAACTGCCTGCTTGGTATATCGGAAGATATAACCTCCAAAACCAAAATGGAAAGACAGGTTTACGAGGCAAAAACAAAGTACTCGCTTTTGGTGGAACACTCAAGGGAAGGTATTTTGATTATAGAGCAGGGCAAGGTTTCCTTCGCCAATAAAACGCTGCTTTCCGCTTTGGGTTATAAAGAAGGCGAACTTGACGGCAAGAGTTTTACGGAACTCGCCGCGCAGGAAAATCAGGCGCTTGCGGGCGAATTTTACGATAAAGTTTTTGCAGGCACAGCCGCGCAGGAATTTGCAGTAATAAAATTGCAGAACAAAAATATGGACGAGATTGTGGAGTTTGAAATTTCTGCGGCCGTTTCCAAATATCTCGGCAAAAAAATTCTTATTATGTTCTTAAGGAATATAACAAAAGAACATAGGATTGAAGACGCGGTAAAGACGAAAGATGACAAATTCCGTCAGGCTTTTGAAAATGCCAAAGTTCCCTTTGTCCTTTTGCAAAATAACGGCTATGTGTACGAGATGAACCGCTCCGCCAGAGATTTGTTCGGCTTTACCAAAGAGGATAAACCCTTTTACGGCAGCATATATATAAAGCCGGGTTTACCGCTTGATGCGCGCAAGGCTATGGAAAACCTTGAAAGTTCTATCTTCCGCGCGCGTATAAATTTTGATAAACTTAAACAAACCTTGCAAGGCGTGGAAAAAAGCGGTACGCTGGATATTAGCGTCAGCATGACGCCTGTTAACGAAAGGCAACTTTCAAGCGGCAGGGTTGTGGCGGATTATTTAATGGAACTTACTCAAAAAACAAGCGAAGAGGAAGTTGCCTCTCACGCTCAAAACAGCAGTATGAACGGCGATGATATACTTGCTTATCAAGACGCCGTCATCCTTTGCGACAGAAGCGGCCTTGTGCTTAAATGCAATGTACAGGCCGAGAAGCTTTTTAACCTTAGTTTCAATAAAATACAGGGCAGAATGCTTTCCGTATTCTTCTCTCAAAACGATACCCTTGCCATAGAGGCCGATATTAACGAGCTTTACGCGCAGGGCAATATAAAAAGCCGCTCTTACAGTCTTAAGACTTCGGGCAGCGTTATCCCCGTGGAAGCCTCCGCCGTGCTTGCCAAAAACAATAACTTTTTAATATCCTTCAGAAACAATATAGCAAGGCAGCAGCTTATTGACACTCTTCGCGAAAGAAGCCAATATATGCAGGCCTTATATAATGTTGTTGACTCTCCCGTTTTAGAGTGCGAAATTAAGGACGGCGCCTTCCTTGCGTTTGAACAGGTAAATGCGCCCGCCTGCGCCGTTACGGGCTATCCGCGCCAAAAACTTATGGAACTTACTTTGGCGGATTTCCTTATCGGCAGAAATAAGAAAGAAGAAAAGAAAGTAAAAACTTATCTCTCCGCAAAAATAGAACAGCTTAAACGCGATAAAGTTATTTACTTTGAGGCCAATTTGCAGGTAAACGGCAAAAATATTCTTGGTTTTGTAAGAATAAGCTACTTTGACGTTTTGGGCAAGCAAAAAGCGCTTATAACCATAAAGGACAGTACAAAAGAAAGAGTGCTTGCAAGCGAGCTGGAATATAAAGCCAAAGAACTTGAAGGCATAAAAGACGTTTTACCCGGCTTGTATTTGAAGGTTGATAAACGCGGCTATATACAGGAATATAAGACTACTGATATGAGTTACAATATAGCGGTTTTCCCCACGGATTTCGTAAACAAAAACCCGTATGAAATTTTAACTAAAGAAACGGCCGACAGTATGCTTGCCAGCCTTAAGCAGGCTTTAGAAACGGATATACCCGTACATACTTCCTTTTCCATGCAATACGGCAGCGAGCATCGTTTTTACGAGGCCTCAATCTCCCGCATTAAAGGGGAGGACAATGCCATTGTTCTTGTAAAAGCAGTTGACAGGCGCAAAGGGTTGGCCAATAAGATACATCAGCTTTACACCTTCTCCTCCAACAAGGAAGCAAGTTTTGTTGAAAATATGAATGATGTTTTGGAATTTGGCAAGCAAATATTTGGCGCGGATGTGGGCCTTATATGCCACTTTAGCGGCGAGCAGGGCGAAAAGATGCTTGTAAACTATGCCACCAAAAACGAGCATAATATTGCCAAAGGTATAGAAACGCACGTAGAGGAATGTTTTGAAAGCGTGCGCAACGGCAATATTTACTACTGCCAAGATACCTCTGCACTATCTTGCAAAGATTGCCTGCATACGCAAAAGGGAATAACTTCCATAATATCCGCTCCTTTGTATCTTGACGGCGGGGTTGAAGGCGCAATCTGCTTCTTAACCGTGGGCGAAGCTAAAATTTCCGTAACGGAAGAAGATAAGAGTTTTATGGGATTTATTGGCGGCCTTATGGGTTTGGCTTTGGAACTTCGCCAAAGCAAAAAAGCTGTTGATAATACTTTGGGTACGGTAAAGAAGCTTATCTCAAGCCTTGATGTCGCTGCGTGTATAACGGATAAGGCTTTCGCGCTCAAAAATATTAATGACGTTATGTGCAGTATATTAGGCGTTTACGATGTATCGGAAGCGGAGGGTAAAAATATTTTTGCCAGATTCGCGCTTGACGCCTTAAAAGCGGAGGGGGACTTCCGCTCCGCGCAAAGGACGTCTAAGGGCGGCGCTTTTGACTTTATGTTTGATATAGTGATAGCAGACGGGCATACCGTAAATCTGCTTTGGCACGCCGTAGAAATAAAAGACGGCAAAGGCACTATACGCGGTTATCTTATGGTAAGCGAAAGCGTAAAAGACAATCAACAGCTTAAAAACGCTGTGCTTATGCCTCGTTCCCATATATAGCACATACTTGCAATCGGTATTGACAATAAGGGTTCGTACGTGTAATATATATGAAAGCCTGTACAAAAGGTATAAATTTAGGAATTTTTAAAAAAGCAAGAGGTATTTATATGAAAAAAATTATACTGCCGTTGTTATGTTTTTTTATATCTGCGGCTGCTTACGGCGACGATTATACAACAACAACGATACTTAATAACCCCGTAGGCGTGTTTGATAATCTTACGGTATCGGGTACAAGCGACCTTGGCGCCGTGGAAATCGGGGCGAGGCCGAAAGATGCTTCTTCTCCCATAGCGCAGACGCAGAAGCTTACAGTATACGGCACTACCGACCTTCTGCCATCGGCAGGAACGCAGATAGATGTCGGCGGCAGTCTTTATCTGCTTGGCGGCGACGGCACTCAATATGCGTTTAACAATATGTATATTTACAAAAACAGCCTCTTGTATTTAAGCTCGGGTTCCTCAGGCTCAAGCCTTGTGGCGGACCAAATTGACGCGCAAATATTCAGAACATTCAGCTCTTTTACCGAGGGCGCGTCGGTAGGTTCCGAATCTGTTTTAACTATAGCTTCAGGCACGCCGTTTAAAGCTGGTGTGTTAAAATTTTCCGACGGTACTAACATAAAGGTAATGGACTCGCCCCGCAATCACGGTTCAAGAGGGGTGTGGGTTTCCGTTGACGGCGGAGATACTGCCGACTCCTACGGCCCTTGGAGTTCCTTGCTTGCCTCAGGCTCGGAAGGCTCTGATAATTGCTGCGTAAGCTGCTCTGAAGGTGATAAGATAGGGGAGTTTACCTGCCCTTCCACTTATAAACACGGCGAAAACAGCGCTCCCGCTTCCTGCACGGACGTAAGACGCTCAATGATTGTAAGAAAGTATTATTCTACTAACGGCGGGGTTTATTTCTCCCACGCGCGTGCAAGAAAAGAATGTGTTTATATAACCAATACGGATACCTGCCAACTTTCCAGCTCGTATACTTATACTGATTTATCAGGTAGCCCTGCCCCTGCCAATCCGTGTCCTTTTTCTGCAGCAGATGTGAACACTCTTATAAGCGCGGGTGATGCAGGCCGCGGTTTGGGATTGTTGTGTAATCAACTTTGCAGTGGAGAATGTACCGGTACGGGCGGCAGTTCCTGTACCATGACAGATGATAACTTTTATCCCCTTTCCAGCGGCAGCCCGCAACCGGGTGTGGCAAATTGCGCAAAATCAGGTTGGCCAGCCAATTCCGGCTTAGAATGCAAAAACGCTTGGCAGGAAAAATCGGTAAGAGTTTTACATTGCGGAGCCGGCTCCGGTAAAGAATATCCCTCGGGCAATTATTACCAAAAGAGAACGGTTGTTTGCGGGACGGGCGGTTCTACAGGCGCTGCTCCCGGAACTTTCCTGACAGTGGACTACGAGCACTAGAGGTTCATTTATGAAAATAAAACAAATATTGACTTTGGCAATATTGTTTGTTGCTTCGGGTGTATGTCAAGCACAGGATATTAAATATGTAAGTTATTTTCCCGTGCCGTTTGCTCTGCACGAGCAGCTTGATATCAAAACTTTATCTATATTAGGTTCCCGCGGCGGTGCGCAAATTTCGGCAGGCTCCGACAGTAATATAACTAGCGTCTTTACCGTAAGCGATAGCTTTTCCGCTGCGGATAATGTATATATTTTATCTCATCAAAATCCCAGCCCGTCCATATCAGGCGATTATCCTAATATCACGGTAGGGCTTGCTTCTGCAACAGGATCCACCCCAGATTATGACAGCAGCGTAGGGGCCATGGGTAATATACAAATAACATCTTTCAGTGGCGGCTTTGTAGACGCTTTGGAGGCCTATAATAATGCGCTTATAACAGGCATTAAATGGGGTTCAAACGGCGGGATAGGGCTTAACGGCAGCGGAAATGTTAATTGGCCTTCACAGTGCAGCGGATTTAACTTGTCTTGGGTAGACCTTAAGCTTCAAGGCAGCGACCACTATGCAACCTATCTTACCTGCGGCGGAAGTTCCGGCACAAGCGGCGGCGGTTGTACTTGTTCTGGCGGAGTTGCTCCCGGCAACTATCAAGCTTGCGGCGGCGGACGCCAAAGACTTTGTGGAAGTGATTGCAATTGGGGTGCTTGCGCTTGTCCCAATCCTCTTGTTTGGAATGGCACACAATGTGTTTCAGGCGGAGGTAGCGTAACGCCGATACAGGTAACGACTACGTCTGTAGTTTCGCCCTCCAGCTCAGGCGGTTCTTCTTGCGGCAGTTCCAGCTATACTTTATGTCAACCCGGCACAGGGAACTGGATTAATCGGGGGCAAATAGATGAAACCCGTTGCTCTTCAAGGAGTACGCAACAGACTTGTTATAATGACTATCTTGCAAACGGGAACCAAGAGGAATATGTTTGTACAGAGTTGACTATGCCTAATTGCAGCGGTACTAACTACCAATCCATTTGTAATACAAATGGCAAAGGATATAAATGTAAAATATCCGCGAGCGGCAGTTATAATTCAGCTTGGATTTGTATGTGCGGATGGTTTGGCAATTATTGCGGCGAGGATTCAGGCTTGTCTTGCACAAATCTCTGTCTTGACGGAGAAGGAACAGGAAAATATCTTTCCTGCGAATAAAATACCTAAAAAATATTTTGCAAAGAAACTCCCTCTTAAAAAGTGGGAGTTTTTTATTTTAGTAATTCCAAAAAAACACAAATAAAATGTTTAAAATAGTAAAATAAAAGAAATACGGTTGCTTGTCTTGCCTGTCAAAGGTCGGCTTGCACTCTAAAAGGAGCGTTTATGATAAAAGACGGATCAACAGTAGCTATACACTACACTTTGACGGTAGACGGACAGGTTGCCGACACCTCCTCAGGCCGTGAGCCTTTGGAATACGTTCAGGGACAGGGACATATAATCGTAGGTTTGGAAAAAGCTCTTTCAGGCGCTAAAGAAGGCGATAAAAAATCAGTCGATATTGAAGCCAAAGAAGCTTACGGCGAAGTTAACCCCGAAGCTAAAAGAAGAATACCCAAAACATCTATACAAAACATTGACACCCTTAAAATAGGAGATGTTGTGGGCGCCAGCAACGGCGGACACACCTTCCGCGCGATAATAAGCAAAATTGACGAAGCGGAAGTTGAACTTGATTTCAATCACCCGCTCGCGGGCAAGAAACTTCATTTTGAAGTAGAAGTAGTAAGCGTAAAATAGTTTTTGCGCGTATAAGTTTTAAAAAACCGCGGCCTTTAAAGACCGCGGTTTTTAAATCAGATGACAATCGCCATAAAAAATTGATAAAATTATATAAGTAATGCCGAGATAGCTCAGCTGGTAGAGCAACCGCTTCGTAAGCGGTAGGTCGTGGGTTCGATTCCCATTCTCGGCTTATTTTTTTATATTTTTTTG
>JAEXBW010000076.1 GCA_023393825.1 Elusimicrobiota bacterium
GCGCGGCCGCAGAATGATTATCTTCGTCTTGGGCGCGGGCAAGGCTGTCGGGGTCCGCGGGGACGGCTACAAGGCTGATTTCGTAAATCTCGGCTAAGGTTAAGTTATCGGGATTTAACGGGTCCTCATAGTGAAAGCGCCCCGCAATGCTTATGCCTTTTGCGTGGCCCTCGGTATATATTTGCCTTGCGTGGGCGACCGTCGGGTGGGCGGAGGCGGAAAAAAGGGCTTTAAAGTAAAGGCCTTTTTCGTTTTCGTAAATTTCCGTAACGGAACCCGCAAGGTGGTCAATCCTGTTTACGTGGTCTATCAAAAGTACTGGATTTTTTTTAAATTCCTTAAGTTCGTAAACATAATTTCTCTTTTGCGGGTATACGCAGGGTACGTCGCCGTATCTGTCAGCTTTGTTTTTGGTATTGGCATAGCCTTCTATAAAAATTAAGCCGCCTTGCTGTTTAACCGCGCCTTCTTCTAACGCGAGTATTTTTAGGGCGGGTGCGGCAAGTGTGCCTTTGGTTTTGTGGGTTGTCATTATTTAATTGCTCCTTTGGGTGTTTTGGTTTTGGGCTGGGCGAAGGGCAGGCCGAGGGCTTGGGCGATTTCCGCCTTGGAATACCCCATATCAAAGTAGATTTTGGCGGCTTGCGCGCGTTGGGTTTCGTCCTCTTTTAGTACGGAGATATTGCTGACGTCTTTATCAAAGTAAAGCGTGCGGCTTTCGTCAAAATGCGGCAGCAAAAATTCGGTTAAAGTTTCCAGCATAAGCGTTTGCTTGGGGTGTACGCAGGTTTGCCAGAAGATGCGCTGCTGTTCTTTGGTATTAAACTGCGGCGCGTGGTCAAACACGCCCACCAAGGCTGGCGGGACGTGGAAGATAGCCAAGATAGTATCGCGGCTGTGTTCCATACCAGATATAAAATCCATATCCCTTTGGCTTAACGACGTGTTTTGCCACTTAAGCCCGCCCTCAAGTAGGGCAACTTTGTGGGCTTTGGCGGCGGACTGGTATTTGTCGTTCCAAGCTTTTATTATGCGGTTTCTGGCGGCGTCATCTAACTTGGAATCGGTATATAAAATGCCCGAAAGCGTACCCGAATTTTCAAAAAACGCACTGTTAAAGGTTTCGGCTTTATCAAGGTTTTCCACACTGCGCCTTGCCGCTGCAAGCGGGGATAAACCATAGAAAAAATCAAACGGGTTAAAGTACTTAAAGTGGATAATATCCTGCGCTTTATAGTAGGCGGTTTTCGCGCCAGCTCTGTACTTATAACCCTCAACGGGACTGGCGGAGGTTTTGCCGGGGATAACTTCCACCAGCTGGCTTAACAGGGGGAAGAGTTCGCGCGGCGTGCCGTCGGCCTTAACGGAATCTTTAAGGATATAGGCATTACCCGTAAGTTCCAAACTGGCAATAATCCATTGGCGCAAAGAGCGGCCGCTCATAAAATTATTGGGGCGGTAGAGCAGGTTAAGCGCTGGGTGGTCTGTGATAATTTCGCACTGTGCGTTTTTAAGCACAAAGTCTGCCGAGGAGGCAGTTTCCGCAATAACGTTTACGCAGGCGTAAACCCATGCTTTGTCGCCGTAGGCTTCCACATAAGGCGCGTAGTTGCGGCTTGCGGGGGAGGGCAGTTTGGCTTCGCTTAGGTACGGGGAGGAGAACTCCGTAAAAGCGGTAAAGGGCGCGTCTTTTGCGCCGCTGCTTTTTATTGTTTTGTTGAGTATTTTTTCTATCAGGTTCATTTTGGCGGGGTTGGCGGGCGGGCTGGAGTGCTTTTGGGCAATAAAAAAGCTCGTCGGCCTGGGCAGACGAACTCTCTCAACGCTCCTACTATAGCAAATTTATTAGACGGGAGTAAAGATTTGCGGCGGCTTTTGCGCCCTTTTTAATTTTTTTATTGCTTCGGATATTCGGGGGTTCCACCCCTCTCTGGATATACCTTGCAATAAACGCAAAATTAAAAATCATCGCAAAATCCTTGCAGAAAGGCATTTAATAACGACAGAAATCACGCAATCTTCTGGGTCGACGCAAAAGGCAACAAAAAACCCCGCTCGGAAGAACGGGGTTTTTGATTAAAATAACTTAAAAGACTACTTTTTAAGGTTAAGAACTTCGTCTATAATCCCATACGCCTTGGCTTCCTGAGCGGACATATAATAATTTCTCTCGCTATCCTGTCTTATTTTCTCTTTATCCTGTCCCGTATGGTGGGCCAAAATATCAAGCAAATGTTCCTTGTTTTCGCGTAGTTCTTTAGACTCAATTTCTATATCGGTAACCTGCCCCGATATTCCGCCGCCCCAAATAAGAGGCTGGTGTATCATTATGCGGGCGTGCGGCAAAGCGTATCTTTTCCCTTTGGAACCCGCCGCCAGCAATACCGCGCCAAAGCTCATTGCCTGCCCCATACAAATTGTTGTAATCGGCGCTTTGATATATTGCATCGTATCGTAAATGGCAAGGCCAGCGGTTACAAGGCCGCCGGGGGAGTTGATATAAAGGTTAATCTCTCTGGAGGAATCCTCCGCGTCCAAATACAAAAGCTGGGCGATAATCATATTGGCGGCTTCGGTGCTTACTTCGCCTTCGCGTCCGCCGACAAAGATAATCCTGTCCTTAAGCAGACGGGAAAAAATATCATAGCCTACGTTTTTCTCTATAATTGTGGGGATGAGCATTGCAAAATCTCCTTTTTTATCAGCTGAGTTCGTTTTTATTCTACTAAATTTATTTGTGCCTTATTTCTTTTACGCGCGTGCTTTAGCTTTATTTAGTAAAATGTATATATGATAGAAAGAACAAAACGTCTGGAAACTTTGTTTCTGGGGGAAATAAACACCATCGTCAGCCGCATGATATCAAGCGGCAGCTTTAGCGGTTTTATAACGATAACAGGTGTGAGAATCTCTAAAGATTTAGCCAATGCCCACGTTTTTTATTCCGTCTTCGGCAGCGATGAAGACAAAAAAAACGCGGCGCACACTCTTTCCGCTTTGCGGGGGGAAATCGGCACTCTTTTAAGAAAGAGAATTCACATTAAAAGAATACCTTCTTTTACCTTTGAGATTGATGATACTCCAGAACGCGCTTCTAAGGTGGAAAAGATATTTTCCAAAATAGAAAAGTTGAATGAAGAAACAAAATAACCCAGCGCTGCTGCCCGTGGCGCAGGCTTTAAAAGAGGGCAAAAAGTTTTTTATTGCCGGTCATCAAAACCCCGACGGCGACAGCCTTGGCTGCACCCTTGCGGTGGCCTCTCTTTTAAAGCGTTTGGGCAAACAAGTTTATTCTTACAGTAAAGATTTACCCGGCGACGATTTGCGCTTTTTACCCGGCCTTAAAGAAATCAATTTTAACGTAATGCCGACCGATAACGATTTTGATACGCTCGTCTTTCTTGAATGTTCGGAAAAGACTCGCGGCGGCGACTTTGAAGAGCTTTTTAAAACAGCTAAAACCACCGTCAATATAGACCACCACAAAACCAGCGATAATTACGCAACCGTAAATTATATAGACGCGCAGGCTTCCTCCACGGCGGAAATTATTACAAGCCTTTTTAATCTTATGGAAATTACCCCCACTGCCGACGAAGCCACCTGCCTTTACACCGGCCTTATTACTGATACCGCGCGCTTTTTGCACAGCAATACCACGCCTGAAAGTATGGCAGCGGGCGCAACTTTGTTGGACGCGGGCGCGGATATATTGACGATAAACACCGTTTTATTTAATACCAAACCTTATAAAGAATTAAAACTTTTGGGCCGCGCTTTGGAAAAGTTAAACTTGCTCTGCAACGATAAAATTGCGGAAATTACCCTCGCCGCCAAAGATTTTAAGGCGCTCGGCACAGACCCTTCCCACACGCAGGGCATTGTAAGCCAGCCGATAATGATACCGTCGGTGGAAGTTTCCGTCTTGATAAGGCAGGAGAGCGATAAAGTATCTGTTAATTTGCGCTCAAAAGGCAAGATAGACGTCAGTGCGATTGCCAAAAACTTCGGCGGCGGCGGACACGCCAGAGCCGCGGGTTTTAAAGTGGCAAAGGGCAAAATTGCCGCAGTTAAAAAGAATATTCTATCCGCGATAGAAGCGGAAGTTGCTAAATTTAAATGAACGAAACCTCCTCCATACTTTTAGTTGATAAGGCGCAAGACTGGACGTCGCACGACGTAGCGGCCTATATGCGCGGTTTGCTTAAAATAAAAAAAGTGGGCCACAGCGGCACGCTTGACCCTATGGCAACGGGCCTTTTAATTTTACTTTTAGGTAAAGCTACCAAGCTGCAAAGCCAATATCAGGGTATGCCAAAAACCTACAAAGCCCATGTTTTTTTGGGCGTGGAAACTGATACCTGGGACGCACAAGGCCAAACCGTTCAAACTTTGCCCGTAAAACCCCTTACCGTGCAAGATGTGCTTGCCGCGCTTGAAACTATGACGGGCGAAATTACTCACCCCGTTCCTTATTACAGCGCAAAAAAAGTGGGCGGGCAGGCAATGTACAAACAGGCGCGCGAAGGCGTTAATGTAGAAAGAGAAAGTACCGTTACAATTTATAAATGGGAAAATGTAAAACTTAACGGTAACATAATAGAATTTGACGTAACCTGCTCCAGCGGTACTTATGTGCGTTCTCTTGCTTATATGCTGGGCCGTAAGCTTGGCACCGCGGCGCATATCTGCGCGTTAAGAAGGCTTTCCATAGGCGGTTTTAATGTGGACCAGGCCACGGCGATAGACGACATAAAAAAAATGTCCTGCGAGGATGTTTTAAAATGCGTAAAAATTTTATAACCATTGGCAGTTTTGACGGCGTACACGCGGGCCATCAGCACCTTTTTGATAAGCTTAAGGCCTTTGCGCTTGAGCATAATATGACGCCGCTTATCTTGGCTTTTGCCTATCCTCCGCGCGTGGCGGCGGGCAACAGCAAAAATATGTCCGTAATAACTTTGCCGTCAGAGAAGTTTGAACTTATCTCAACTTTAAGCGGCGTAAAATATAAAGAATTGGATTTTAACGATATAAAAGATATTTCAAGGGAAAACTTTTTTAATGCCCTTGTAGAAAGTTATAATATGGGCGGCTTTCTTGCTGGTAAGGATTTTGCTTTTGGTAAAGACCGCCTTGGTAATTTGG
This sequence comes from Elusimicrobiota bacterium, assembly GCA_023393825.1. Classification (GTDB taxonomy): domain Bacteria; phylum Elusimicrobiota; class Elusimicrobia; order Elusimicrobiales; family Elusimicrobiaceae; genus Proelusimicrobium. The sequence goes on from JAEXBW010000076.1 coordinate 5,149, forward strand.
AATTTTTGCGTTCTTCCTGCGCTCAAAACGGTATTATTTACGAACAGGCGGAATTTTTGCAAACGGGCGGGCATAAGATATCGTCATCACTTATCCGCAAGGCTTTGCACGACGGGGATATAGAAACGGTTTCTACAATGCTCGGGCGCAGTTATCAAATTACGGGCAAAATTATAAAGGGTAAACAGCTTGGGCGCACGATTGGCTTTCCCACCGCAAATTTGCAGGTGGACCCGCACAAAATACTCCCGCACGGCATTTACGCGGTGGAGGTTTTGTTGGGTAAAGAAAAGCTTAAAGGCGTGTGCAATATAGGCTTGCGCCCGACGGTGGAATCTAACGGGTTGCCGCTGACGGAAGTTCATATACTTGATTTTAACCGTGATATTTACGGCCGCAATCTTTCCATAAATTTCATCGCAAAAATAAGGGATGAGGTTAAGTTTGAAAGCCTTGGCGACCTTGTACAGCAAATAAATAAAGATGTTATTTGCGCCTATAAAATACTTAAGTAAACAGTTTGTTTTCCGCCGCGCAATATATCAATGGGGTTATAGCGCCGCAATATAATTTTTAAAAGCCTTGTCCGACTTAGGATACGGCTTTTTTTGCGTTTTATTATCTATCTTAAAGTATTTTAAAAGTAATTTTGTATAATAAAAAAGGCTCACAACCCTTAGTCGTAACTTTGGAGGATTATGAACAATATACAGGAAAGACAGCCCGCAGGCCTTTGGCTTATTTGCGCGGC
>JAEXBW010000023.1 GCA_023393825.1 Elusimicrobiota bacterium
CCGTTTATAAAAATATTGCATAAAACGGAGCAAAAAGCTAAAATATAACTACATATTTAAGAGGTAATATAAAAATGGCAAAATTAAAAACAGGACGTCATACAAGCGCAATAAAGGCTCAACGCCAGGCAGAAGCAAGAACATCCAGAAACAAAGGTCTTAAAAAGACTGTTCGTGCAGCAGCTAAGGAAGTTCTTACAACAAAATCAGCCGATACTTTGGCAAAGGCCGCTTCCGCTTTGGATAAAGCTGCAAAGAAAGGTGTTATACACTGGAAAGCAGCAGGCAGAAAGAAATCCCGCTTAACCAAAGCCGTAAACAAAGCAAAAGCCGCTAAATAACTTTTTTAGTAAACTTAAACCCCGCCTTTCAGTTTTAAGGCGGGGTTTGTTTGCGTGTAAAAATTATGTGTTTGTCATTTGCGCGCGGCTTTAAATGAGGCTAGCCTAAATTTATAAGGTGCCACTGCTTTTGGTACAGTTCCATAATACGAAGTTTTAATGCTTTGTTTTGCGGCAGGGATAGAGAAGGGTCCTCTTTTGTCAGTGCGTCCCTGTCTTCCACAGCCCATTGCAGTACTTCCTTGTCTTTTATAATATCGCCTGTTTTAAAATCCAATTCTCCGCTTTGGCGCGTGCCTAAAATTTCGCCGGGGCCGCGCAGTTCAAGGTCTTTTTCCCCAATCTTAAATCCGTCGGAAGTTTTGCAAAGAGTGTTAATTCTTTCTCTGGCAGCTTCGCCTTGGTTTTGGCTTACAAGTATGCAAAAAGATTCTTCGCTGCTTCTGCCCACGCGGCCGCGCAGCTGATGCAGGCTGGCAAGGCCAAAGCGCTCTGCGTTTTGTATAACCATTATCGTGGCATTTTTTACGTCTATGCCTACTTCTATTACGGAGGTAGCCACAAGCACATCTGTTTGGCGGGCAAGGAAATCTTCCATAGCTTTTTGCTTTTCCGCGCTTTTCATAGCGCCGTGTATCATTGCTATTTTTAAGTCGGGCATAAGCTTTTTAAGGTTTTCAAATTCCTGCGTTGCCGCTTTCAGTTCCAGTTTATCACTTTCGTCTATCAGCGGGTAAACTATATAGGCTTGGCGGCCTTTTGCTACTTCCGCTTGAACCATTTTTAAAGCGCTTTCCTGCGGCAAATGCATTGTTTTAACGGGCTTTCTGCCGGGGGGAAGCTCGTTTATAGTAGATACATCTAAATCGCCGTAAAACGCAAGGGCGAAAGTTCTGGGGATAGGGGTGGCCGTCATAGAAAGCATATCAATGTGCGCGGCCTTTGCGCGCAATGCGGCGCGCTGCTTTACGCCAAAGCGGTGCTGTTCGTCTATAACGATAAGTTTTAAATTTTTAAATATTACATTGTCTTCTATAAGCGCGTGCGTGCCTACAATAATGTCTGTCTTGCCGTTTGCAAGATTTTCCAGTATTTTCTTTTTTGCGGCGGCGGTTGTTTTGGAGGTTAATAATTCCGCCGATATGCCAAGCCCGTTAAGGTAACGCTTGATTGTTATGTAATGCTGGGTGGAAAGGATTTCCGTCGGCGTCATAAAAGCGGTTTGGTAACCGTTCTCTACCGCCAGCAATATCGCGCTTAATGCCACTACGGTTTTGCCAGAGCCGACATCGCCCTGCAACAGGCGCGTCATAGGCTTTGTGCTTTGCATATCGTCAAAAATTTCTTTAATAACTTTTATTTGCGCTTGAGTAAAATGATACCCGAGATTGTTTTTAAAAGGCGTTAAAAGTGTTTTTTTAATTTCGTAAGTATGATTTTTTGTTTCCGCCTTGCCTTGCTTTTGCTTAATGGACCAAGCCATAGTCATAAGCAAAAACTCCTCGTAAACCATTCTTCTTCTGGCGGCTTGAAGCTCGCTTATATTAGAGGGAAAATGTATTGCGTATAATGCCTGTTTTATGTTTAAAAGGGCGCGCTTTTGCAAAAGGTTTTGCGGCAGTATTTCGCTTTCTTCCACCATATATTTTTGCAAAGATTCATGCACGGCATTGCGGAAGAATTTATTGCTTAAGCCCTGCGTTAAGCCGTATATAGGGATAAGGGCATTGGTATGTATTTTGGCTTCGGGGTTGTCGGCGGGGTAATATTCGTCCACCGCGATTTTGCGCGACGTAAAAGAATTTTTATCTTCCCTTTTGCCTATAACCCAAATCTTTGCGCCCGTCTTAAAATCTTTCTTAATTTGCCCGAAAGCGTCGTAAGAGAAAGTTCTTTTTTTAAACCAAACCGCTTCGTAAATTTGCTTGTCATCAGCTTGGAGGAATACTTTAAATAACTGCAAAAAACGGGTGGGGATAAGCTGCGCGCTTATAACGGTGGCGCAAAGACAAATATTTTCTGTATGTTTAAAATCGGAGATGGGTGCGTTGGGCCGCCTGTCCTGATATGTGCGCGGGTAATAATGCAGTAAATCACTGACGGTGGAAATATCCAGTTGATTAAACATCTTCTCGCGCGCGGCGGCGATACCTGTAAGATTTTTAATATCGGGCATATTGATATTATAGTTTTTATCGTTTTATTTTGCCTTATCTGCTATCATATAGGTTGTCTTTTATATGTAATACCAAGGGGATACTATGTATAAAACATTTTTTAATACATATGAAAAAAATTTACAGAGAAGAAAAAAGAATACTTTTTTAGGGGGATTTACTCTTTTAGAGATGTTGGTTGTAACACTTATCATTGCTATCTTTGCTGGCATCGCATTCCCGTTTTACACAAGAGCCGTAAATAAATCCCGCGCGGTAGAAGGAATTAATCTTTTAAAGATGATACGCGAAGCCCAAACCGAAAAGTTTATAACAGACTCCAGCTACTATACATCTTTCAGCGAAATGGGGCCTCTTACCACGAACAAAGAGCAGGAGCAAATCAGCGGCTCTCTTCTTAAATTTAGGGGATATACCGTCAGTTTAAATAATGAAGGAAAATGCGCTACTGTTGTTTATACAAGCGAGACCCAGCACTTTGTTTTAGCTTCAAACTACCAATACTCTTTACTGGGCTGTACGGGCGATGTTTGCGACAGTATGGGCGATTGGGGCGGCACGGCAGAAGGCGTTTGCGGATGCGCTCCTAAAACCTGTGCAAACGGTTTTAGTTTCAACCGTGATATTTGCGCCTGCGACTGTAATCTGGGGTGTTCTTCTGCCAGCAGCTGCTTTGCTCCGTATGGCGGAGGAAGCAGCAAGCCGTGCGCCAGCGGATGCGGCTCGCAGACCAGCGTTGACAGTTGCAACGGACCTGTTTGGGAAAGCGGCTCCTGCGCAAGTCCCACACAAACACAGCCAACTACGCAAAACTGCGGCAATAACGGAACGCAAACCAGAACTTGTTCGCCCACTTGTGGCGGCGGTACTTGCGGGGCGTGGAGCGCTTGTACGGGCCAAACTTGCTCCGGAGCGCAACCTCAAGCTGTACAAGCCTGCGGGAATTGCGGAACACAAACAAGAAGCGTAACCTGCGACGGCAACAGCGGAACTTGGGTAAGCGGGTCTTGGGGTGCGTGTACTTCTCAGGGGGAATGTGCCGTCGGAGCTACGACATCTTGCGGAAGCGGTGGAACCAAAACATGCTCTGCAACATGTTCGTGGGGTTCTTGCGTTGAAGGCAATAAAACCTGCTCTAACGGCGGAAAGCCTAAAGATAACCAAAAATGCGGCAACTGCGACAAAGGTACGCAAACCAGAACAATAACTTGCAATACCTCCACAGGGGAATGGATTACGGGGAGCTGGAGCGAGTGTGTTGGCGGGGGGGAATGTGTCCCCGACCAAGTTATGGACTGCGGCGGCGGTAAAACCCAGACTTGCCTTAACAGCTGCAAATGGGGCAGCTGCAAAAAATAAATAATTTTAAAAATACTTAAATAAAAATCCCCGCTCTTTTAAAGGGCGGGGATTTTTATGTGAAACGGTTTTTATTTGCTTAAAACTTCCTGCGCGTTTTTGCTTGCGTAAACATTGTAGTCTATATGCGGGAAGATATTATCCTTTTGCTCCAAATCCCACACATAAGCTTCGTCTATGCGGTTGCCTGTAATCATCTCGTAAAGGGATATAAAGCGTTTTACATGTTCTTTTGTGCGCTTTGTAGAATATTCCTTTGCGGTGCCGACAGTCATTAAAAATGCCCAGTCGGAAGATTGCATAAGCACCAGTTCGCGCGCGGCTTGGTTTAACGCGCGTCTTAATACGCCTTCGGCGTGGGGGAAGCGGTTTGCAAGTTCCACCATACGCTCGGCGGCTTTAATTAAGTGTCTGTAAATCCAGTCGTTGCCGCTGTTAAGCCAGACATCGTTATAACCCTTGTCGCCCCATGAGGACATTGAAGGCTCCACCACCTGATTTGTGGGGTTGGCTTCCAAATATTCCATAGGCGTGATAAGTTTTATATCTTTTTGGTCGTAATGGATTTTTTTAAATAAAAATTCCAAAAAGTCTATACCTTCGTACCACCAGTGTCCGTACAATTCCGCGTCGTACATAGATACAACCAAAGGCTTCCTGTCCGTAATTACAGAGGCTAAGTGTTCCAACTGGTTCTGACGGTTGAACATAAAGTTGCCCGCGTGTTTTGCGGCAACTTCCCTTGCGTCGGAAGGATAGTAAGGCTGCTTTTGATTAAGCGAAACCTTGCCCGTAATTTTGTGGTACTTCATACCTATATTGCGCCTTACGCCGTCGGAATGAAGGTAAGGTTTAATATAGTCGTAATCCAAATCGTAACCCAAGTCGCGGTAGAATTCTCTGTAGGCAGGGTCGCCCGGGTAACCGCTTTCCGCGCTCCATACCTGCTGGGCGGATTCCATATCACGCCCGAAGGCCGCAACGCCGCTTGGCGTGTAAACGGGGGCGTAAATACCGTATTTGGGGCGGGGCGTGCCGTGCATAAGGCCGTGTGATTCCATAAAGAAGAATCTTATACCCTGTTCCTTTAAAAATTTGTCATCACCCGGGTTAAAGGCGCATTCCGCAAGCCAAATGCCGCGCGGGTTGCGGTCAAAGCGGCGGCGGTAATCGTCGGCGGCAATTTTAATTTGCGCGTGGACGCTTTCCTTATGCACCTGCAGGGGCAAATAGCCGTGCGTGGCGCAGCAGGTAATAATTTCAAGTTTGCCTAAATCCTGAAACTTTTTAAAACCGTTTAACACCTGCCCGTGGTAATAGTCTTCAAAAAGATTTTTATATCTTTTAAATTTTTGATTGTACATCTGCGCTACATAAAAGAACTGAGTATCTTTTGTGCGGGAGAGTTCCTTTTCCGAAAGTTCTATGCGCTGGTTTAAATAATGGCGGAAGCGGCTTATCAAAAGCTCGTCGGACATCATGGCACACAAAGGCGGCGTTAAGGACATTGTTATCCTAAAGTCCACGCCTTCGGCAAGCATCTTTTCGTAAATATCCAAGAGGGGGAGGTAGGTTTCCACCATAGCTTCAAAAAACCAGTCTTCCTCTAAAAAGTCGGGGTATTCCGGATGTCTTATAAAGGGTAAATGCGCGTGCAAAACTAAAGACAGGTATCCTTTTTCAGGCATAGATTAAGCCTCCTTTTCTCTTTGGGCTTTAATTGTTATGGCTCTTTGTTTTTCTTCTTTGGTGTGATGCTGCGCCCTTATGGGTATTACCACCTGCCCGTCCTGTAAAGAACAGCGCAGGGAGAAGGACCCGTCGGGGTTAAGCTGTATAAGTTTACCGTCTATGGTAACTTTTGCATTTTTGCTGGCCTGACCGTATACGATAAGTTCGCAATCGGCCTTAAGCCAAATATCTTCGTCTTCCGCAGGTTGGGGGATTACGTCGCGCGACGATATTGCGCGCGAAGACATCCAAGAAGATATGTGTGAAGAGGGGGCTTTGCTGATGTCAAATTCAAACATTTTCCATCTTTGGCTTAAGAAGTGCTGCAGCTTTTCGCTGGAGCCTGTTTTGCCAAACATTTCCGCGCCTGACATCTTTACAAGCTTTTGGTATTCGCCTTCCACCATCATCCATTTTTCGTCAACAACTTCGGACATTTTACCGGGTGGTATCGTGGTGGCATTGCTGCGCGAAAGCGTTATAAATTGATTGGACGGCGTTATTATGCCCAAATCGCAAATATATCTTTTGCCGCCTTCGGGTACATTGATATACCAGCTGCCCGCGTCTAATACGACGGGAATATCAAAAGAAGCTTTGGCGTTTGTGCCGTCAAAGTTTGCAATTTCCGTTACATCGTAAACGCGTATTACGCTTTTTGATTTGCTGAAAATATCGCGACCGAATTGATTTCTTATAAATTCGTAAGTGTCCGTAATAATATCCCAAAACAGAAACATCCATGCGGGATCTTTTGGCAGAAGGAAGGATTCCGTTTTGCCGTAAGACTGCGGTAAATCGTACTGCGCGTCTTTTACCGAGTCGTGGTCTATCTTAATTAATGTTGTGGAGGAAAAGTTATTATTTTCCATAGCACTCCCCTTTAGTTATTTGGTGGCTGTTATCCCCAGTTTAAGGACTTCTTCCAACGACGGTTTGATTAACGTTGATGATATTTTGACCGATCTGGCCGCCCCGTCTATATCTTTAAGTCCGTTGCCGCCCACAATTATCGCCACGGATTCGTCTTTCTTTACCGCGCCTTGCGCGACAAGTTTTTTAAGACCCGCGTATGTGGCGGCGCCGCCGGGTTCGGCAAAAATGCTGGAACCTCTGGCAAGTTCGGGTATGGCGGCAAGGATTTCTTCGTCGGTAACTGTTATTGCCATACCGTGTGATTCGTGCAAGGCTTGTAATGCAAGGTAAGCGTCGCGGGGCATATTAACGGATATACTGTCCGCTATAGTCTTTGCTTCCACGGGGACAACTTCCCCGTTGCTTTCCCACGCGTTTTTAATGGCTGCGCTGCCTTCCGCCTGCACGGCTATAATCTGCGGCATTTTTTCTATAATGCCCAGTTTATTAAAATCTGTAAAACCTTTCCACATCGCGCTTACGATTGTTCCGTCGCCCGCGGCTACTATCACTTTGTCGGGCGCTTCCCATTGGAGCTGTTCGCAAATTTCAAACGCGCAGGTTTTTTTGCCTTCTCTGGCATAAGGGTTAAAGCCCGCCGCGCGGTTGTACCATTTGTACTTTTCCGTCGCTTCTTTGCAAAGCTCGTAAGCGTCGTCGTAAGTGCCGTCTATGCGCACAACATTTGCGCCGTAAATATAAAGCTGTACCAATTTAGCTTCGGGCGTATTTTTGGGCGCGAAGATAATTGTTTTAAGGTTAAGGTTAGATGTTAAACACGCCAAAGAATCGCTGGCATTGCCCGTGGATGCGTCGGTAATAACCTTTGCGCCTACTTCCAATGCGCGCGCTACAACAACTGCGCTGCCCCTGTCTTTAATAGAGCCTGTGGGGTTGCGGCCTTCGTCCTTAATAAAAAGCTGCGATATCCCCAACTCTTCCGCCAAAGCTTCCGCCTTATAAAGAGGCGTCCAGCCTACCTGCACGGGGGGGATTTCGTCGTGGTCGTCAATAGGCAAAAGGTCTATATAACGCCACATATTGTAAGAGGTATTATGCTCTAAAACATCATAGTCAAAACGTTTTTTAATAAGTTTATAGTCAAAATTAATTTCCAAATTACCGCCGCACGAGCTGCAAACATAATCGGCTTCTCTGGTTTTGTGTTCTTTACCGCAGTTAACGCACTGTAAGTTTAATATCTTTTTCATATATAATAAATATTACCATTTTTGGAGTTAAATAATAAGTCCTTATGCCCGCGCGCGTACGAAAGTCCTCAATACAAATAAAAAGCCCCCGCTTGCTTAGCGAGGGCTTTGTAAATATTGGCTTTTTATCAGCGCAGCATTGAAAGTAATATGCCCGCCACAACGGCCGAGCCTATTACGCCTGCCACATTAGGCCCCATTGCGTGCATAAGCAGGTAATTATCCTGATTATATTCCTGCCCTACCTTGTTTGAAACGCGCGCGGCCATAGGCACTGCCGATACTCCTGCCGAGCCGATAAGCGGATTAATTTTATTTTTGGAAAAGATATTCATAAACTTAGCCAAAAGCACGCCAGAAGCCGTACCCACGCAGAAAGCCGCCAAGCCCAAGCATAAAATAGCGATGGTTTTAAATTGTAAAAACTTTTCCGCCGCCAATTTTGAGCCTACCGCTAAGCCGAGCATTATAGTAACGATATTTATAAGCTCGTTTTGGGAGGTTTTGCTAAGCCTTTCCGTTACGCCGCATTCCCTTAAAAGATTGCCGAACATAAGCATACCCATAAGCGGGGTGGCATCGGGAATAAGCAAAATGCAAAGTAAAAGTACGGTAAGCGGGAAGAGGATTTTCTCCCTCTTGGAAACATGTCTTAACTGCTGCATTTCTATACGTTTTTCGCTGTCTGTGGTAAGCAGCTTCATTATCGGCGGTTGTATAATGGGGACAAGCGCCATATAGGAATAAGCTGCAACGGCTATAGCGCCCAGTAAATCTGGCGCAAGGCGGGAGGTTAAAAAGATTGCCGTAGGGCCGTCCGCCCCGCCGATAATACCTATTGAGGCCGCTTCTTTTATGCTAAAGGTAAGCCCCGGTATAAATTTGCCGATAAGCAATGCGCCGAAGATGGTAAAAAATATACCAAACTGCGCCGCCGCGCCTAAAAGCGCTGTTCTGGGATTGGCGATAAGGGGGCCGAAATCCGTCATTGCGCCGACACCCAAAAAGATTAGCAACGGGAACAAACCCGACTCTATACCAAAGCCGTATATCTGGCCCAAAAAGCCGCCAAATACCGTATGCACGGTGCCACCGTCGCCGACAGCCATTGTGCTTAGGGAGGCTATTGCCGCCACAGGTATGTTTGAAAGCAATCCGCCAAAACCTATGGGGATAAGTAAAAGCGGTTCAAACTGTTTTACTATACCCAGCCACAAGATAAACAGGCAGACCACTATCATTATTGCCTGTCCCGCGGTAAAGTTATAAATACCAGTTGTTGTCCACAAATTATAGAAAGATTGAGCAAGCTCCATTTTTTATCTCCTTAATTCAACACGGCTGCAACCGAGCCTGTTTGCATTTGTTCGCCGTTTTTTACCTTAAAGGATATCTTGCCGTCAGCGGTAGCTTTAATTTCGCTCTCCATCTTCATAGCTTCCATAAGGATTACGGGAGTGCCTTTTTTAACAAAAGAGCCCTCCTGCACCAGCAGTTTTAATACTACGCCGGGGAGGGGGGATTTTATTTCCGCACCTGCTCCGCTTGCTGCCGCTGTTGTTTTTGCGCCTGCTTCAAGGCCATCTTTAACGTCTACGGAATATGTTTGTCCGTTTACCACGGCCTTGCCTTCCGCCAAAGAAACGCTGTACTTTGCGCCGTCTACAGTTACGGTAAAGTCCGAGCCTTTTGCATCTGCTTTGGCTTCGTTCTTTCTTATATTAAGTTTAGCTTCGCCTTTAAGGAAGGTAATACCTTTTTGTCCGCAAGCGGCGGCAATAAAAATATTTTCGTCCGATACGGGTAGTTTAGCTTCCTCAAGCATAGCTTTTGCGGCGGCTATGCCCTTTTTGGGATTGGCGTCATTTAATTCCAAAACAGTTTTTGTTGTGGGTTCCAAGCCTAACTGGGCTGAGGCCAGTTTTACAATTTCGGGGTCGGCGGGCTGCGGCGTTTTGCCAAAATAGCCTAATACCATTTTGCCGTAACCTTCCGCAAATTTTTGCCACGGCCCAAACATTACATTGTTAAAAGCCTGTTGAAAATAAAACTGGCTTACTGGCGTAACGGAAGTGCCGAAGCCGCCTTTTCTTACTGCTTCGCCCATGGCGGAAAAGACTTCCTCGTATCTGTTTAAAATACCGTTATCGCGCATCATTTGCGTATTGGCTGTTAATGCGCCGCCGGGCATGGGGGAGAAAGGAATTGTAGGCTCAACTTTAGTAGCCTCGGGCGGTAAAAAGTAATCTTTCATACAATCTTTAAATACGTTTTCCGCCTTTTTAATTTTCTCTATATCTATGTCCAAGGTATAGTTTGAGCCGCGCAAAGCGTGCCACATAACCATAATATCCGTTTGGCAGGTGCCGCCGCTGGCGGGAGCCATGGAAAGGTCAATCCTGTCCGCCCCGCCTTCTAAAGCGGCAAGGTAGCAGGTTGCGCCGTTGCCTGCGGTTTCGTGCGTGTGAAAGCAGACTTCAACTTCTGGCGGTAAAATCTTTTTTGCAAGTTTTATTGTTTCCCTTACGGTGGAGGGAGTGGCTGTGCCTGACGCGTCCTTAAAAGCGACGCTGTCAAAGGGTACGCCTGATGCAATAATTTCTTTTAATTTATTTGCGTAGAATTCCGGGGTATGTACAAGGCCTGAGGTATCCCAACCGGGGGCAAGGGACATCATTGTTACGGTAACCTCGTGCTTAAGGCCCGCTTCTTTAATACACTTACCGCTGAAGATTAAATTATTAACATCGTTTAAAGCGTCAAAGTTTCTTATTGTGGTAACGCCGTGCTTTTTGAAGGTTTGCGCGTGCAGTTTTATAATGTCGCTTGATTGCGAATCTAAACCAACCACGTTTACGCCGCGCGCTAAAGTTTGTAAATTGGCGTCAGGCCCCGCGGCTTTGCGGAAAGCGTCCATAACGTCGTAAGCGTTTTCGTTATTATAAAAGAAAGCGGATTGAAAGGTGGCCCCGCCGCCTGATTCAAAATGCGTTATACCTGCTTCTCTTGCGGCTTCAACAGCGGGTAAAAAATCTTTGGAAAGTACTCTTGCGCCGTATACGGATTGAAAACCGTCCCTAAACGCGGTTACCATAAATTTAATCTTTTTCATTTTTTCGGTTTCTCCTTAAAGTTTATTTGGCAAAGTTCTTTGCCGCGGCTATGGCTATTGCTATAGCGGTGTTGTTGTGAGCCGTTTGTATTTCTGCGGCTTTTGGCAGCTCTTCGGGGAAACGCTTATTTAAAAGTTCTACAAGTTTTTTAAGCAATCCCATTATAAATACCAGAATTATAAGGAATGTAAATGTCATACCCATTCCCACAATCATAAGCTCTATGCTTTTTTCTATAAGGTTAACTTCCATCGGCAGACTCCGTTTATTTATATTTTTACTTGTACTTATCAAAAATCCATATCGCCCATTGCAACAGCTTGTGTGCCGTTTGCGGTTTTTAGCAGCAGGCGGCCGCAGTCATCTAAGTCAAATACTTTGCCCGCAACAGTTTTTTGTTGCATTACTATTTGCGTGTCTTTACCCAAATAAGGGAAATTATGTTTAAAATCCTGCTTTATCGCTTTAAAACCCTGCGTTATAATTTGCTCGTAAAGCGCTTCAAAGTTATTAATAAGATGTTCTAAAAAAGCTTCTTTGGATAATGTAAGGCCAAAATCCTGCAATGCGGCGGCGGGTTTGCCGCAGTCAAAAGTTTGCTTTGCAATATTAACGCCAGTACCTATAAGTATGCCTGAAAGAGTTTGATTATCGTATACGGCTTGGCTTAATATGCCGCACACTTTTTTGCCTTCGCAAAGCACATCATTTGGCCATTTTATGTAAGATTTTATGCCCTGCGCGTTAATTGTTTTGCATACGGACAGGGCCATTGCCTGTGTTAAGGATTGTAAAAAAAGGGCATCAATATTCTGCGGCTTTAATACTATCGTAAAATAAAGGCCGCCGTGGGGGGAAAGCCATACGCGCTGCATTCTGCCTTTGCCTTCGCTTTGGGTTTGGGCAAGTATTATATCTTTGTGCTTAAGTTCTTTAATGTTTTCTTTTGCATAAGCATTGGTAGAAGGCAGGTTGTCAAAAGCAATAACATTCATTAATCACATTCTAGCAAAAAAACCAACTTATGATAACCCTTGCGCCATTACGGGAGGAGGGGTTTAAATTTTATATAATTTATATATGCATCATATACACTTAATAATGTGGACGGCTTTTTGGGTAATAGTTGCTATTGCCCTGTTTGTAGACCTTGTTTTAATGAACAAGCATCACGGCAATGTGACAATTAAAGAGGCTTCTTTAATGGTTGTTGCCTGGGTTTCTTTAGCGGCGGCTTTTGGCGGGGCTATCTGGCTGACTATGGGCCATTTAAAAGCGCTGGAATATTTTACGGGGTATATAATAGAATATTCGCTGTCTATAGATAATATGTTTGTTTTTATTATGATATTTTCCTACTTTGCGGTACCGGGGGAATATCAGCCAAAGGTTTTATTGTGGGGTATTTTAGGCGCGGTTTTAATGCGTTTTGCCTTTATTTTTGTAGGCGTACAGCTTATAACTTCCTTTAAGTTTATGATTTATATCTTTGGCGCGTTGCTTATTTATACCGCCATAAAGATGATGCTTAATAAAGGGGAAGAAACTATTGACCCTTCCAAAATGCCCGTATTAAAATTGCTTAAAAAGATAATGCCCGTTAAGGAAGATTACCACGGCAGCAACTTTTTTGTATGGGACAAAGCCAAACTTTATGCCACGCCGCTTTTTGCAACCGTTTTGGTTATAGAGTTTTCGGACTTAATTTTTGCGGTGGATTCTATCCCTGCCGTACTTTCAATCACGCACGACACCTTTATAGTTTATACTTCAAATATATTTGCCATTATAGGGCTTAGGTCTTTATACTTTTTACTTTCGGGTATGGCGGGTAAATTTGAATATCTTAAGCACGGCATAGCAGTTGTGCTGGCTTTTGTGGGTACCAAGATGATGATTTCTCACTTTTACCACTTTCCCACATGGGCGTCGCTGCTTGTTATAGTTGGCATACTTACCGTGGCTGTTATTGCCTCTTTACAGAAGCAAAAGAAAGACGCGGCAAAGCAGGCTTAGCTTATCATTTAAACTTGTGTTGCGCTTGGCGGATTAAATTTGATATGCTCAATGTACGGTTTTAAAGAAGTTTGTAGCACCGGGGGCGACCAGTTTCGACAGATATCGCTGAGGCCCGGTTGCAGGTACCGGTTGGCCAGGCCGGTTAAAATAGGGCCAAAAACACTAGTTGGCAACAACTACAACAACAACGTTTGGGCAACAGCCTAAACCCGTAATCTTTGTATCGACGGTGTACTTAGATTAAACGGTCAAATTAGCCGTATGCTGTGGGGAAGGTCCGTTTAGCCTAACCCTGCTTAAGACAAATTAAACAGGTAAAGTTTAAGCAGCTTCGGGCGATAAACTTTACTAACAAACCGAAGCTAAACCTGTAGTAACCGAGTTGTATGGATGTTTGGACGCGGGTGCGAATCCCGCCGCCTCCACTTTATTTTTAATTACGGAGATTTTATGGCAGATATAAGATTTGGTACAGACGGCTGGCGCGGCATTATAGCGTGGGATTTTACTTTTGACAATGTGCGCCGCATGGCTCAGGCTTTGGCTAACTTTATTAACGTTAATACGCCTTCTAACATTGAACCTAAAACAAATTTAGTTGTGGTGGGTTATGACAGAAGGTTTTTATCCGATAAATTTGCCGCAGATATAGCCAGCATTTTAAAGCTTAATAAGATTGATGTTACTCTGCTTAAAAACCCCGTTACCACGCCTATGTTAAGCTGCCTTACCGATACTAAATTTTGGATAGGTATTATGGTTACCGCCAGCCACAATCCGCCGCACTATAACGGTATTAAGGTTAAGATGAACGGCGGCTCCATATCATACAGGCTTACAAAAGAAATAGAAGAATTTATTGACCAAAAGCCCGTTTTGTATATCCCCGGGCATAATGTTGAGGCCGTGGACGGACTTGAGAAAATTTATTTTAAATATATATCCTCTAAAGTTAATATGAAGAAGGTTGCCGAACTTAAGGGCAAGATTGCCGTTGATTATATGCACGGCAGCAGCGTAGGATATTTTGAGCAGCTTTTACCGCCAGCAAGAGTTGTGGCTTTAAACACTAATCACGACCCTGCCTTCGGCGGCGTTAACCCCGAACCTAAGGAAAATGCCCTTTCCGCACTTAAAAAAGCCGTTATTGATAATAAGTGCATTATGGGCGTTGCCTTTGACGGCGACGGCGACAGGACGGCCTTGCTGGACGAGAAAGGTAAATATCTTTCCCCCTGCATAGTTTCCGCCGTGGTGCTTAACCATTTGGTAAAACATAAAAAATTAACGGGCCGCGTGTTGCAATGTCTTTCTATGGGCTATCTTAACAAGAGAGTCGCGCGCGCCGCTAAATTGGATTTTGAAGAAGTACCAGTAGGCTTTAAGTATATAGCCGAACGCACCCCGCTTGAAGATATTGCCTTTGGCGCGGAAGAATCGGGCGGTTATTGCTGGAAGGGCATTATGCCCGAGCGCGATGGCCTTACTCTTTCTGCCTTTATGTTGGAAATTATGGCATCACGCAAACTTAGCCTTAGCGAGTTGGTAAAAGAGATAGAAAAAGAATACGGCGCAAGCGTGTATCAAAGACGCGATATCCCGCTTTCCAAACCCGTTGATAAAACCGCTCTTGCCGATAAACTTAAAAGAAAACTGCCCAAAAAGATTAACGGACATTCCGTTGCGGAAGTGTTAACCTTTGACGGCCTTAAGATAATTTTAGATAACGACGACTGGTTGCTTGTGCGCCCTTCAGGCACAGAACCTACCTTAAGACTTTACAGCGAAACCGCCGACAAGAAACAGACGGAAGCGTTTTTGGATTTTGGCCAAAAGCTGCTTACTACCGTCGGTATGAAATAATATGAAAAAGATTATAGTTGTTGACGATTCCGCCGTACTGCGAACAACCATACAAAACGCTTTAGACAGCGCAGGGTATGAAGTTGCAGGTACGGCCGACGGGTCCAAACGCTTGTTTGAGATGCTTGACGGAGGTATGCTGCCCGATTTAATTTTGCTTGATATGTTCTTCCCCGACGAAAAAGGTGTGGATATACTTAAAGCCGTAAAAGAAAAATATCCCAAACTTAAAGTGCTTGTTATTACAGCTATGAATCAGGAAAGCCTTAATAAAGAGATTAAGAGGCTGGGCGCGGACGATATACTGTATAAGCCGTTTGATATGGATGACCTTACCTTTGCCATTCAAAAGCTTTCTCTTTAGTTTGTGCGGCGTCTTTTGTGGCAATATTTTGTCGCCTTGTCGGTCAGATACTCGGCCTTCCAGGCACTCGGGGTATCCTTCCCTCCTTGCTTCTCATCTTGCCGCAAAATACTTGCAAAACTATTTGCCTTGAAAGAAACAGTACGGCAAAAATTACGCAATATCTTGGAACGACTGAAAACTTGCAAAACAATTTGCTTTGACGGAAACAGTACGGCAGAAATAAGGCAATATTTAAGAACGGCAGAACGCGCCCCAACAACACAAGCTACTACTATATGGATAATTTGTAATACGGATTTTAAATAAATAAAAAAGCCCTCTTAAAAAAGAGGGCTTTTTGCTTTCTGTAAAACTGCTTAGTGTAAGCCTACTCTGCACTTATGGTCGTGCGGTATGCAGGCGGTTTCTTCCGTTTTATATTCGGAAGTCCTTTTGATAAGATTATCAAAATCTATATTTGAAGCTTCAAACATAGGGCCGTCCACGCAGGCAAACTTGGTTTCGCCGTTTACCACCACGCGGCAGCAGCCGCACATGCCCGTACCGTCAAGCATAATAGGGTTTAAGCTGGCAAAAGGTTTAATGCCTAAGGTTACCATAAGTCTTGCGGTAAACTTCATCATAGGGATAGGGCCGATGATAAAACCAGCGTCAATCTTTTCCCCGCCGTCAACAAGGCCTTTTAAAGCGTCGGTTACCATACCCTTCTGCCCGTAAGAGCCGTCGTCTGTGGCAACTACGGTTTTGTCGGAAACGCTTTTCATTTGCTCTTCTAATATCAGTAAGTCTTTTGTTCTGGCGCCTAATATGGAGATAACTTTATTGCCCGCTTCTTTTAAAGCTTTGGCTATAGGGTAAACTTCCGCAATGCCCACGCCGCCGCCAACAACTGCCACCGTGCCGTAATTTTTAATTTCTATCGGCATACCCAAAGGGCCTGCCACATTTAAAAACTTATCGCCCGTGTTAAGAACGTTAAAAGACGCGGTTGATTTGCCTATGGATTGCACTATTATCGTGATTGTGCCTTTTTGCGCATTCCAGTCCACAATGGTAACGGGTACTCTTTCGCCCGTCGGGCTGCCGCGCAATATTATAAATTGTCCCGCCTTAGCTTTGGCGGCGATAAGCGGCGCGTAAACTTCAAACTCGCTTATTACGGAGGAGATATTTTTTTTATTTACTATCGTATACTTTTCCATTTTATTTTGTCCCCTTGGGTGTTTTGGTTTTAAGATAATCGTTAATCTGGCCCGCTGCGGTAATGCCGTCTTTCATCGCAAGCAGCACGGTTGCGCCGCCGCGGGAAATATCGCCGCCGGCATAAACGCCTTCAATACTGGTTTTACCGTTTTCACCAAGTTCCACCGTTCCGCGGTCAGTCATTTTTAAACCTTGGGTTGTTTTGGGAATAATCGGGTTTGGCTTTTGGCCTATGGCTACAATTATTGTATTGGCGGGGATAATAAAGTCCGAGCCTTCAACAATAACTGGTTTTCTTCTGCCTTTGGCATCGGGTTCACCCAGTTCCGCACGCAGGCATTTTAATGCTTTTACGTGGCCGTTCTCGTCCGTCAAAATTTCTTTTTGCACGGTAAGGAAAGAAAACTTAATACCTTCTTCTTCCGCGTTTTCCGCCTCTTCGTGGCGGGCGGGCATTTCCGCGTGGCTGCGTCTGTAAACTACTGTTACGCTTTCGGGTCCTAAGCGCATTGCGCTTCTTGCCGCGTCCATCGCGCTGTTGCCGCCGCCTAAAACTATAACGTGTTTGCCTATCTTAACAGGAGTATCTACGGCGGGGAATTTGTAGGCGTTCATTAAGTTTATTCTTGTAAGAAATTCGTTAGCGCTGTATACGCCGACGGCGTTTTCCCCCGGGATACCCGCCATGGTGGGCAGGCCCGCGCCGCTGCCGATATAGACTGCGTCAAAATCTTTAAGCAAGTCTTCTATGCTCAAAGCCGCGCCGATTAAAACATCTTCCTGAAAGTCAACGCCCATATCTCTTACTGTTTGTATTTCGTTGGTAATAACTTGTCTGGGCAGACGGAAGGACGGAATGCCGTAACGCAGCACGCCGCCAAAGTCGTGCAGTGCTTCAAACACGGTTACTTTATGTCCCGCTCTTCTTAACTCGGCCGCGCAGGAAAGTGATGACGGCCCTGAGCCGATGCAAGCTACCTTAAAACCAGTTTCCGCCTGCGGTTTGGGCGCTTCCAAAAGGCCTGCTTTGCGCGCGGCATCGGCTGTATATCTTTCCAAAAGTCCGACGGCGACAGAGCCGAATTTGGCCTTAAGTACGCAATGGCCTTCGCAATGGTTTTCCTGCGGGCATACGCGTCCGCAGATAGAGGGCAGCAAGCTGGTTTCCATAATTTTGGAGGCCGCTCCCTTTACATCGTCCTTAAGTAAAAGCTGTATAAATTCGGGGATTTTTACATTAACGGGGCAGGCCGCTTGGCATTGCGGATTTTTGCAATTTAAGCAGCGGCTTGCTTCCAGCATAGCTTCTTCTTTGCTCATGCCTGAGGCGACTTCGTCAAAGTTTTTTGTTCTTTCTTGCGGGGTTTGGCGTTTGCCCGTTTGTCTTGGTAATGATGGATTTGGCATATATAACCGTCCTTTAATCTAAGTTTAAGTTTAGTTTTTTACACAGTATTTTTATAAGCTGATGTTGTTTGTTGGCAATTTGCATTTGGCTTACCTGATTAAATACTATGTTCTGCGCGCGGTACGGATTTGCGGGCAGGGAAAACATTTCCAAAAAACTCAAAAATTCTATAAGTTTTGACACGCGGCCCAAGTCCAACGGGTCGGCGGCAAAACTGTCTGTAAGCAGGTC
>JAEXBW010000080.1 GCA_023393825.1 Elusimicrobiota bacterium
TTTATACCCTATCCCGTTACAACGGGCTTTACGGCGGGTATAGCCGTTGTGCTTTTTTCCACGCAGATAAACGACTTTTTGGGCCTCGGCCTAAAAAATATTCCAAGCGAATTTTTTGCAAAGTGGACAATGTATATAAATAATCTTTCTTTTATAAACACCAACACTTTACTCGTCGGTCTTTTGGGCTTGCTTATAATTATTTTTTGGCCTAAAAAATTCAAAGCAGTTCCGGGTTCGCTTGCCGCTTTGCTTGCCACCGCCGCCACGGTTAAAATATTTAATCTTGACGTCGCCACAATCGGCAGCACATTTGGCAATATCAAAATGGCATCTTTCACTCCGCATGTCCCTAACATAACTTTTGATATGGTTATAAATTTAATCCGCCCCGCATTTACCATTGCGCTTTTGGCGGGTATAGAAAGCTTGCTTTCCGCAGTAGTTTCCGACGGTATGATAGGCAAAAAGCACCGCTCTAATATGGAACTTGTTGCCACGGGTTGCGGTAATATAGCCTCCGCAATGTTTGGCGGCTTGCCCGCCACGGGCGCCATAGCCAGAACTGCGGCCAACGTTGATAACGGCGGGCGCACACCTATTGCTGGTATAGCGCACAGCGTCTTCCTTTTTATTATGATGCTTTGCCTTATGCCTTATATCAACCTTATACCTATGACGGCGCTTGCGGTAATTTTGTTTGTTGTTTCCTATAAGATGAGCGACTGGCGCAGCTTTTTGGCTTTGTTTAAAGCCCCGCTGGGCGACGTGCTTGTATTGCTTGCAACCTTTATATTAACCGTTACGCGCGACTTGGTTGTGGCGATAGAGTTCGGACTTGTGCTTGCCGCGGTACTCTTTATGAAGCGTATGTCGGAAGTTTACCACATAAGCAATATGGACGACGACATTATGGACGAAGTTCGCCGTAAAGACGATATTGACCTTAAAAAAATTGCGCAGCATGTAACCGTGTACGAAATTAACGGCCCGTTCTTCTTTGGCGCGGCAAATATGTTTTTGGACACGCTTGAAAATATTAAAGACTGCAAAGTGCTTGTGCTTCGTATGAGAAGCGTCCCCGCTATGGACGCTACCGCATACCACGCGCTGTACAGGATTTATAAACGCTGCGCGGCAAATAATATACAGATAATTTTATCCCACCCGCAGCACCAGCCTTTAAAAGTGTTGGAAAATTATGGCTTTTTAGACATTATCGGCCGCCAAAATATCTGCAAGACGATAGACGACGCGCTTATCCGCGCGGAGGAAATTGTCAATCAGGTTTACGCGCCCAAGCCAAACCCCGCCGTAAAATAGCGCAAGAATTCAAACAAAATAAAAAGCCGCTTCTTTTAAAAAAAGAGGCGGCTTTTTTACTGTCCTAAATATTGTTCGGCTTGGGTTATTTAACCTGCGGTATAACGGGCTTAAAAGCTTTTATATCAGGCACGGCAAATCCTGTGGGAAAGCCTGCGGGATTAAAAGGATGCCACGTTTGATTTTTGCCAAACGGCCCAATCTTGCCGCGCACAATCAAATCTCCGTTTTGGGCAAGCCAAATTTCCGCATTGTAAATTTTACCTTTGGGCGGGTTTAATATTTTGCCGTTTTTATATTTACCGTCTTCGCCCTTGGCCATATCCCAAATAAAGTCCAAACCGCAATAGGCGGGATTGCCTGCCACTTTATCGGCCTTTCTCTTTTGGGCGTAAATGGTGTCGCGTACGGTTTTGCCGTCTTCTTCGTACGTAAGCAGTATTCTGCCGTATATTTTGCCGTTATATTCGTAAACGGCGGTAATGCTTTTGGGTTTATTGGTTTCGTCGTCTATCGTCTGCCAAAACCCTGTTATTCCTGCTGCTGCCGCATAAACCGTAAACAAAAGGCTTAAGGCGGTAAGTGTGAGTTTTTTCATAATAACTCCTTTGGGGGTTCTAATAGCCCCGTGTCTTTGGGGAGGGTGTACATCCCGCAAAAAAAATGATACCAAATAAATATCTTCTTATCCCGCTTGCTTTTGTCCGTTTGTAAAGTGCTACAATATACCAATACACTGTACACAGAGGTGAGTTATGAGCATTAACTTAGAAAAAGATAAACTTCCTAAATCCACTTTTACCTGCGGCCCTTCGCAGGGTCATCCGCAAATCAGACAGATACCCGTTTCCCAAATGTCTTTTGAACGCAGCCACCGCGCAGGCGACCTTACTGAAAAAGGCCTTTATAAAGAAGCTACAGAAAATTTAAGAACTTTACTCGGCATTCCCTCCGACTATACAATAATTTTTTACCACGGCGGCGCAACGCCCGCTTTGGACGCCGTTACTTGGAATTTAACTAAAGATTCTATATCAGGTTTAAACTTTGGCGCGTTCTCTAAACTTTGGTGCGCGCAGATAGCCGCCGTACTTGATGAATCCGTAAAAAAAGATTTCAAAAAACCTGCGGATGGGGAATTCTTCCCTAAGGAAAAGCCCGACTATAAAGCCAGCCTTGTAGTGCTTACCCCTAACGAAACCTCAACAGGCACGCAAATCCCCGACGATTACCTTAAAGAAGCCTGGGCGCAAAAAGGGCCTGATACCTTAATCGCGTGGGACTGCACAAGCTGCGCGGGCGGCCGTGATTTGCCCAAAGGTATTTACGATGTTATGCTCTTTTCCATGCAAAAATGTTTTGGCGTCGGCGGCGGCAGCAGCGTTTTGATTATGAGCCCCAAAGCCATCGCACGCGTGGCGGAAGTTAAACAAACAAGGCGCATACCTTACTCTTTAGATTTATCGGAAGCTATAGAAAGAGCGCAAACAAAATGCCAAACATTAAACACCCCTTCCACCATAAATATATGGATGTTTAACGAAGCCTGCAAGTGGATGCTTGCGCACGGCGGTCTGCCCGCTATGGACGCGCTCTGCCGCAAACACGCGCAGTATCTTTGGGATTTTGCCGCTAAAACGGATTACCTTGCCCCTCTTATTAAAGAACCCGCAAACCGCTCCTATACCACGGTAACGCTTGCGGTTACGGACCCTGCAATAAAAGATGCGGATATTTCCGCCGCGCTTAAAGCAACGGGCCTGCCTAACCTTGCCGACGGTATTAAAAAATATAATTCCGTAAAGCAAAGTTCCGTCAGAATAGCGTGCTTCCCTTTTGTTGATATAAACGGAACGGAAGAATACGAAAAACTTATGAACGCCGTAGACTTAATTGTAAAAGACATCAGGAGCGCAAAATGAACATACTTATAGCAGATAAATTTCCCGCACATTGGATTGACGCTTTAAAAGCGGACCATAAAGTAACCTATACGCCTGCATTGGACGAAAACACTTTAGCCTCCGCCGTTGCCGACGCAGAAGTTTTGATAGTAAGAAGTACAAAGGTAAATAAAGCCGCTATATCCGCCGCCCCTGCTTTAAAACTTATTATAAGAGCTGGCGCCGGTTATGACACCATTGATACCGCCTTTGCCAAAGAAAAGAATATAGGCGTTTGCACCTGCCCCGCCACCAACTCCATCGCCGTGGCGGAACTTGCAATAGGCTTAATGCTCGCCTTAGACAGACGCATCTGCGATAACGTATCG
Organism: Elusimicrobiota bacterium; assembly: GCA_023393825.1. GTDB lineage: Bacteria > Elusimicrobiota > Elusimicrobia > Elusimicrobiales > Elusimicrobiaceae > Proelusimicrobium. Next base: position 3,596 of record JAEXBW010000080.1, read on the forward strand.
GATTTGCGCCAAGGCAAGTGGAACAAAAACGAATACAGCAAAGCCAAAGGTATTTACGGCAGCACAATGGGCATTTTGGGCCTTGGTAATATTGGTAAGGAAGTTAACAAACGCGCGCAGGCTTTTGGTATGAAGGTTATCGCGTGCGACCCTACCGCCTCGGAAGAACTTATGCACGCTTTAGGCGTGGAGAAAGTTAACGATATTTATACGCTTGCCGCAAAGGCCGATGTTATAAGCGTTCACTTACCGGGAACGCCCGAAACCAATGGCGTTTTTAACAAAAAGTTTTTTGACGCTATGAAGCCCGGCGCAACTTTTATAAACACCTCGCGCGGCAGTCTTGTAAACACGGCTGACTTAATTGAAGCCTTAAAAGCAGGCAAAATTAAAGCAGGCGTTGACGTGTACGAAAAAGAACCTAAAGCCGACGACAAAACTTTTGATTTTACTCCCTTTGAAGGCCTTGCAAACTTTTACGGTACGCATCACATAGGCGCATCTACCGACCAAGCGCAAGACGCTGTTGCCAAGCGCGCGGTGGATATTGTTAAAGCCTATGCCGAAAAGAAAGAATATTTATACAGGGTTAATTAAATGGCTATCGTAAAACCTTTTAAAGCGTACAGGCCCAAGGACAATGCTGATAAAATAGCTTGTCCTCCGTACGATGTTTTAAACTCGGCGGAAGCGGCAAAAATGGCGGAGGGTAATCCTTTATCCTTCCTCCACGTGGACAAGGCGGAAATTGACCTTCCCGCCGATATTGACTTGTACGACGACCGCGTTTATGCCAAAGCCAAAGAAAATTTGGATAACTTTATAGCAGATGGCGTATTAAAGCAGGAGCAGAAACCCTGCTATTATGTTTACGCCCAAACTATGGACGGCAGAACGCAGTACGGTATTGTAGCGGCAACCTCGTGCGAGGAATACGATAAAGGCATAATCCGCCGCCACGAACTTACCCGTAAAGATAAGGAAGAAGACCGCACCCGCCATATAGAAACTTTGCAGGCTACAACAGGCCCCGTCTTTCTGGCCTATCCCGACGATAAATATATAGATTTTGTTGTTGCTAAAACTGCCGCTAAAAACCCCGAGTACGATTTTACGGCAGACGACGGCATACGCCACCGCGTGTGGATTATGTACGAGGAAGAGGATATAAAAGTTGTCCAAAACGCTTTTGCCAAAAAGCCCGTGCTTTATATTGCCGACGGGCATCACCGTTCTGCTGCGGCTTCCGCCTGTGCGCGCAAAAGACGCGCGGCAGATACGCTGGCCCCCGCAAGTTCAAGCTACAACTTTTTTCTGTCGGTTATCTTTCCCGCCAGCCAGCTTTATATTATGGCTTATAACCGCTTGGTAAAAGATTTAAACGGCAAAACGCCCGCGCAGTTTTTGGCCGCTTTGCAAAATGTTTTTACGGTGGAAAAGACCGACTTAAAAGTGCCGCCCGCCCTGCATCAGGTTTGTATTTATATGGGCAGGCAATGGTATCTTTTAACTGCAAAACCTTCCGCCTTTGACGCGGCTGACCCCGTTGCGGCTTTGGACGTTAGCATTCTGCAGGAAAATGTTTTAAGCCCGCTCTTGGGCATACAGGACCCGCGCACAGACAAGCGTATCAGCTTTGTCGGCGGTATACGCGGCACGGGCGAGTTGGAAGATAAGGTTAACGGCGGCAAGTACGCTGTGGCGTTTTCTATGTTTCCGACATCTATAGAGGAGCTTTTTAAGGTGGCGGATGCTAGGTTGATTATGCCGCCTAAGTCTACTTGGTTTGAGCCGAAGCTGCGCAGCGGCCTGCTTGTATATAAGTATTAGTAATAAAATCCCCGTTAGGAATAACGGGGATTTTTAATTTGTTCTGCTCGGGCTGGCTAAAGCTAGCAATTTGTTATCTTTGGTTTATTTTCGGTTTTTTAGCCGCATCGGATATTCGGGGCTAGCCGCCCGCTCTTGATATACCTTGCGGCGAAGAAAACCGAAAATAACCTCAAATCTATCCAAATCACGCCGCCAATCTACAAAAGTGTTCTTCGGCGAACGGCATTCATAAAAATCACGCGGGCTAATCTACAGCTTTATTCCATTTTTTAAATACCTGCCAATACCTTTAAATCTCTAAATCTCTAAATTTCCTTTATTTTGTATAGTTTATGAAATAGCTGTGATACTTTTTCCGCCCATGCGTAGTATGGGTGGAGGTGGATATGAAATTTGAACAAACGTACCAAGAGTACTTTAAAAGGA
>JAEXBW010000093.1 GCA_023393825.1 Elusimicrobiota bacterium
ACAAACTCCGCCGCGCCGCGTCTGGCGGTGGGCGTAAGTTCCGCCACAAAAGCATTGGATTTTAAAGCGTTTAAAAGAGTGATATTATTTTTATTGGAAAAATCTATTAAAGCGTCCTGCGCCTTATCCGCAAGTGCGCGGCGCGGCGTGTTTATAACGCGCAGCAGGCTGACTGTATCGCTGGGATTAACCAAAAGTTTTGCGTAAGAAAGAACATCTTTAATTTCTTTTCTGTCATAAAACCTTACCGCGCCGATAAGACGGTACGGCAACTGGTAGCGGCGGAAGGTGTCTTCGAAACTTCTTGATTGCGCATTGGTGCGGTAGAACACCGCGACATCGTCTAAAGATATGCCCTGCTCTTCCACAAGGCCTTGTATCTGGTTGGCAACCCAGCGGGCTTCTTCCCCCTCGGTGGCAAGTTCGTTAAGTTGTATGGGGTCGCCTGATTTATGCTCGGTAAAAAGACTTTTTTCTCTGCGGTTTTTATTCTTTTTGATAAGCATATTTGACGCGTCCAATATAACCTGTGTGGAGCGGTAATTTTGCTCTAAGGTTATAACTTTTGCGTCTTTAAAATCTTTTTCAAATTCTAAAATATTTCTGATATTCGCGCCGCGCCAAGAGTAAATTGACTGATCGGGGTCGCCCACAACGCACAAGTTTCTGTGCTTAAAAGCCAGCGTGCGCGTGAGCATATACTGAGTATGGTTTGTATCCTGATATTCGTCTACAAGGATATACTGAAAGTAGTCTTGGTAGTAATTGCGTATGTCTTCTTTATTTTTTAAAAGCTCAACAACTTTCATCAAAAGGTCGCCAAAGTCCAACGCGCCCGCCGCGGTAAGCTTTTTTTGGTAACGGCGGTAAACTTCCGCCGCTTGTATGCGGCGCGGGTTATTGCTTGCGTGGGCGTGGATAAAAAAAGATTCGGGGTCAAGCATATCATCTTTGGCGCGGGAGATGGAAGAAACATAATAATTAATTTCTTTTTTATCTTCCTTAAGGCCCATTTCTTCTAATGCCAAAGTGATAAGTTTTTTTTGTTCGGTTTCGTCGTAAATTACAAAATCTTTATGCAAGCCTGCCGCGGCCGCGTTTTGGCGCAGCATACGAACGGCAAAGGAGTGAAAAGTGTGTATCCACACGCGCGACGCGCTGCCGGGGACAAGGGCTTCTATTCTTTCCCTCATCTCTTGCGCCGCTTTGTTGGTAAAGGTAACGGCAAGTATTCTGGAGGGTGTTACACCTAAAGAAATTAATTTTGCCACTTTGCAGGTTAAGGTTTTGGTTTTGCCCGTACCTGCCCCTGCGATGATAAGGCACGGCCCGCCGTTATATGCAACAGCTTCCGCCTGTTTGGGGTTTAAGGTTGATAAAATTTCGTCTATATTGCTCATTTATGTTCCAATACGGCAAAGGTTTCTATGTGGTCGCTGTGCGGGAAAAAGTCAAAACAATGCACGTTTTTAACGTTATAGTTTTTACCTATAATCTTAAGATTATCCGCCAGCGTTACGGGATTGCAGGAAATATATAAAATATTTTTTACTCCGCTTTTTAATATAACTTCGCAAGCGGAAGGGTGAAGGCCGCTTCTGGGCGGGTCAAGCACTATTACGGAGTTGTGGGAGCTTAATTTATTTTTGGTTAAAAAGTCTTCCGTCTTTTCGCAATAAAACTGTACGTTTTCCACCTTATTTATTTTTACGTTCTGCTGCCCGTTAAGCACGGACGGGGCAACGCTTTCCACACATAAACTTTTGCCGACTATATCGGCGCAGCATAAACTAAAGCTGCCTGCGCCGCCGTACAGATCGTACATGACGGCGGGTTTAAGTTTTTTAACTTCTGCGCGCACGGCGTTATACATTATGTTTGCCGCGCGGGTATTGGTTTGAAAAAATGATTGCGGGTAAAGTTCAAAGGTAATTTTGCGCTCTTCGGCAAAAATATCTTCTCTCATAACGCTGTCGCCTTTAAGAATTTTTATATCGGCCAGAGGCGAGGCGTCGCTCATCCCCGCGTTAACCGCGCTTAAAATATTATAAGCGGGATAAACGCTTGCCACAACTTCGGCAAAGCCGCTTAAATCCGCCTGTTGCGCCGTTACCAAAACCACCATACCTTCGCCCGTGTTTTTGCCCTCGCGCATAAGAATATTGCGCAAGGCGCCTTCGTGCGTGCGCTGGTCGTAATAAGAAAGACCTTTTTGCGCCGCCCATTGGCGTACGGCTTCTACAAAAGCGGGAAGTTTATCATTAAAAAGTATGCAGTCTTTTAAATCTATACATCTATCCCAGCGGCCTTTAACGCGAAAGCCTACTGCGTTTTCAAATTCTAAGGGTTTTGATTTGTCGCGGATAACTTTCTTTTTGCCGAAAGGCTCTTTCCACACCACTTGGCGGGCAAAGCTTAACTCTATTTTATTTCTGAAATATTCCGTATCGGGCGATGGCGTAACCTCTATATTGCCCTGCCAATAAGGCAAAAGCACTTTGGCTACGCTTTGCTTTTTAAGTTCAAGCTGCTCGGCGTAAGTTTTGTTTTGCAGCGAACAACCGCCGCAGATATTAAAGTGTGGACAGAGTTTCATTATACGTTAAAACGGAAGACGCAAACGTCGCCGTCTTTCATAATATAATCGCGGCCTTCCTGACGGATGAGGCCTTTTTCCTTTAACACTTTTTCGGATTTATGTTCAAGGATATCTTCCACGCGGTAGACTTCCGCGCAGATAAAACCGCGCTCTATATCGCTGTGGATTTTGCCTGCCGCTTTTGGCGCGGGGCAGCCGACGGGGATAAGCCAGCTTCTGACTTCAACCTCCGGCCCTGCGGTAAAAAATGTACACATATTAAGCAGCTTAAGGCCTTCGCGTACAATCTTTTCCAAACCTGTATACTGCTGGCCTGTTTCGGCTAAGAATAAATGTTTGTCTTCTTCCGACATTTCGGCTATTTCCGCCTCAAATTTTACGCAAAGTTCAACAAAACCCGCGTTTACTTTTTTGGCGTAATCGGCTAATTTTTGGGCGTTTTCTTTATTTGGCGTTTCGGAATTATTGCCGACATAAAGCATAGGCTTTAGGGTTAAAAGCTGCAAATCTTTAACTTCTTCCTCTTCCAATTTTAAAGAGGCGGCGGGCAAACCCTGACCAAGCGCGGCTTGAAGCTTTTTTAGTACTTCCAATTTTGCTTTGGCTTCTTTATTACCGCTTTTGCCAAGACTTTCCTGTTTAGGAATCATTTTTTCCACGCTTTCCAAGTCCGCAAGCATAAGTTCGGTTTCTATAACCTCAATATCGCGCAGAGGGTCAACCGAGCCTGAAACGTGGATAACATTATCGTCTTCAAACAATCTGACTACGTGGATAATGGCGTCAACTTCCCTAATATTAGCTAAAAATTTATTGCCCAAGCCTTCGCCTTTGCTGGCGCCCTTTACTATGCCTGCAATATCAACAAATCTTATGGAGGCTGCCGTCTTTTTGGTCGGGTTAAAGAGGGTAAACAAATCGTCTAATCTTTTATCGGGTATGGGTACAACGCCCACGTTAGGCTCTATTGTGGTAAAAGGGTAGTTTGAAGCTTGTGCGCCCGCATTGGTTAAGGCGTTAAAAAGTGATGATTTGCCTACGTTGGGAAGGCCTACAATTCCGATATCCATAAAATAAGACTCCGTTTAATGCGCCAAAAATAAAAATATCCGCTTATCGGCGGACTTTTAGCGCGGTGTTAAGTACGTCCCGTACGGGATTTGAACCCGTGATCTCCGCCTTGAGAGGGCGATGTCCTAGACCGCTAGACGAACGGGACATATTTCTTATATTTATTTTACCAAATTTAAGCCGCGTATTTTTACATTAAAAGGTTGCTTAAAATGTTAAGCAATTTATATACTAATATAATACCGATTTAGAAAGGGGAAGAAAAATATGAAAATTCATTCTTTTAAAGTAACTCCGAATCTGCCCGAAAATATGAAGTTTTTGGAAGAACTTTCCAATAATATGTGGTTTGCCTGGAACTGGCCCGCAATTACCTTATTTTTGAAGATAGACGAAAACCTTTGGCTGCAATCCAAAAGAATGCCAAAATGGCTTATGGCCACCGTATCCCAGCAGAGGCTGGAAGAACTTAGCAAAGACGCAGATTTTATTGCCCACCTTAAGTATGTTGAAAGCCTGTACAGAAATTACCAAAACAATAAAAACACTTGGTTTAACAGCATAAAAGGCGAAGGGAAAGAGAACTTTTTAACTGCTTATTTTTCCATGGAATACGGCATTGGCGAAGGCCTGCCGATATATTCCGGCGGGCTTGGTATGCTCTCTGGCGACCATATGAAGAGCGCAAGCGACCTTGGTTTGCCCTTAATAGGCGTAGGCTTATTTTATCAGAAAGGTTATGTTAAACAGGTTTTAAATAAAGACGGCTGGCAAGGCGAAGAATACCCCGAAAACGACTGGGCGCATATGTCCGTTGAGCCTATGCTTAAAGCGGACGGCAACCATTTGACCGTTGATGTGCCTTTAGGCAGAGAAATTGTTAAAGCCATGATATGGCGCGTACCCGTGGGCAGGACAAGCCTTTACCTTTTAGATACCAATTTGCCAGAAAACTCCCCCCAGCACAGAACTATAACAGAACAGCTTTACGGCGGCGACAGGGAAAACAGAATTAAGCAGGAAATTATCCTTGGCGTGGGCGGCGTAAAAGCCTTAAAAGCTTTGGGCCTTAACCCCAGCGTTTACCATATTAACGAAGGCCACTCAGCCTTTTTATTGTGCGAACGCATTATAGAAACTATGCAGGAGAAGAAAATTTCTTTTACCGAAGCGCGCGAAATTGTGTGGTCCACCTCCGTATTTACCACGCACACGCCTGTTATAGCGGGTAATGAACACTTTGATTTTAACCTTGTCAAAAAGTTTATGGAGCCTTATGTAATGCAGCTTGGCATAGGGTGGGACGCTTTCCTTGACCTTGGTAAGGAAACACCGCAGTCGCCTATGTTCTGTATGACGGTATTTGCTTTAAAACTTTCCGCCTACTTAAACGGTGTGGCAAGATTGCACGGTAAAGTATCGCGCGAGATGTGGCACAATGTTTGGCCGGGCCTTAACGAAAACGAAGTACCCATAACAAGCATAACCAACGGCATACACGCCGCAAGCTGGGCCAGCCACGAACACAGCGAGCTTTATCAAAAGTATATTTACAAAAATGAGTCGGAATTAAATAATTTTGACCGCAATCTTTGGAAGAGAGTTTACGATATTCCCGATGCCGAATTGTGGAGCATCCACTTGCAAAGAAAAGACAAACTTATAAACCATATCCGTATGAAAGCGACGCAGCAGGCCAGACGTATGGCGGCAAGTTTAGCTTTTTCTAAATCAGCGGCGAATGTGCTTAAAGAAGATGTGCTTACAATAGGTTTTGCAAGACGTTTTGCCACCTATAAACGCGCAACGCTTTTGTTTAAAGACCCTAACCGCCTTGCGGAAATTTTAAACAATGCAAAACGCCCCGTGCAATTTGTTTTTGCGGGTAAGGCGCACCCCGCAGACACGGCAGGAAAAGAGTTTATTAAGCAGATTTACAATATGATGCAAGACCCGCGCTTTAAAGGCAAATTGGTTTTTGTGGAAGACTATAATATGAACCTTGCCCGCTATATGGTGCAGGGCGTGGACGTGTGGCTTAATAACCCAATAAGACCTTTGGAAGCATCAGGCACAAGCGGTATGAAAGCCGCGTTAAACGGCGCTTTGGCGCTATCCATTCTTGACGGGTGGTGGGACGAAGTCGGCCCGTGCGACTTCAGTTGGTCTATAATCGGCGCGCAAAATTATAAAGACGAAGCCGAACGCGACGAAGTGGAAGCGCAGGCCTTATACAGTTTGATAGAGCAGGAAGTTGTACCCGCTTACTACGACAGAAACGCGGATAATATCCCGACAAAATGGCTTAAGATGATGAAGACCTCCATACAAACCATTGTGCCTTTCTTTAACACCGACAGAATGGTGCAGGAATATTACGACAAGTTTTACACAAAGGCGCATTACTACGGCGGCATACTTAAAACCGAAGGCAAGACGGCGGAAGTGGCGGCGTGGCGCAATAATATAGCGCAAAGCTGGCCACGCGTATCAGTTATTGACGAAACAGGCACAATAGACCACACAGTGCTTGTTGGCGAAACGCTTAAATTTAAAGCCGCAGTAACCTTGGGCGATTTAAACCCTAGCGATGTTGTGGTGCAGGTGCAGCTTGGCTTGCGCTCTTTGGGCGGCGGGTTTGAAAGTTATAAAGACGAGGTTATGACTTTTGTCCGCAAAGACGGCAATGTTTGCATTTACGAGGCAAACATACAGCCCAATCAAAGCGGCAGACAAGATTATGCCCTGCGCATACTGCCCTTTAACAAAGATATACCTCACCCGTTTACGCCTATATACGTAAGGTGGGAAATTTAAACAATATGCGGGGTCTTTTTAAGGCCCCGCAATTTTATACGGCTATGAACATCGTTTTAATAAATCCCGAAATCCCTTTTAACACAGGCAATGTGGGGCGCACCTGCGTGGCCACAAATACCAAACTGTTTTTGGTGGGCAAACTGGGCTTTAAAATAGAAGATAAAGAAATAAGAAGAAGCGGACTTGATTACTGGCCCCACCTTAATTACGAAAGGTTTGATACCTTTGAAGATTTTATTGCCGCGCAACCCAAAGACGCAAGGTTGTTCTTTTTTTCCACACACGGGGAAAAGGAACTTTGGGATATTAAATTTGAAAAGAATGATTATCTTTTGTTCGGCAGCGAATCCTGCGGACTGCCTAAAACTATGTACGAGGTTTACAAAGACCGCCTTTACAGAATACCGATGGACGGACCCGTGCGCTCTTTAAACCTTTCCACCTCCGCCGCCGTTTGTTTGTACGAAGCACTGCGGCAGACAAAAGGATTAAAATGAACGCCAAAAAAGTTTTTACCGTTTTATTTTTAATCAACCTGCTAAACTACATAGACAGGCAGATACTATTTTCCGTCTTCCCGCTTATTAAAACAGACCTTTCGCTTACCGATACACAGCTTGGCCTGCTGGCTTCCGCATTTATGCTGGTGTATATGCTCGTTGCGCCTGTTGTGGGTTATTTTGCAGATAGAACGCCAAGGCAGTTTTGGATATCCTTAAGCGCGTTCTTGTGGAGCGCGGCAACTATGTTTACGGGAACCGTAAAAAATTACGGGCAGCTGCTTTTTGCGCGCTCTTTGATAGGCGTGGGAGAATCGGGCTTTACAAGCGTTTCGCCATCTTTTGTGGCGGAAAGATTCCCTACGGAAAGCAGGGCGAAAGTACTTTCTTTCTTCGGTTTAGCTTTGCCGCTGGGCAGCGCTTTGGGGTATCTTTTTGGCGCGTGGCTTGGCGCATTGATAGGTTGGCGCGCGGCTTTTATGGTTGTGGGTTTGCCGGGGATAATATTGGCATTTATCGTATTTTTTAAGGTTAAAGACACAAGAGAAAAAATTGTGCCTGCGGAAGAAAAACCAAAGTTAAACCAATATTTTGCGCTGCTTAAAAATAAAACTTTTTTGTATATTTGTCTGGGGCAGGCAATGGGGACATTTACGCTTGGCGGGCTTGCCGCGTGGATGCCGACTTATTTAAACCGCTGTTTTGATTTTAGTGTTGCACAGGCGGGTACAACCTTTGGCCTTATGATAATAACGGCAGGCGCAACGGGGACAATTTTAGGCGGAATCATAGCAGACAGACTTTTGAAGAAAACAAAAAAAGCTTATTTTATAACTTCTTACATGAGCTTTTTTACCGCGCTTCCGTTTGCGGCGGCGGCCGTATTTACCGCAAATCAAACAGCGGCATTATTGCTGTTTTCCGTATCAATTATGCTTGTGTTTTTGCAAACGGGGCCGATGCAGGCGGCAATAGTGGCGACTACAAATATTAAAATACGCTCTATGGCTTTCGCCTTAAATATTTTTATTATTCACGCCTTGGGCGATGCTATATCCCCCGCGCTTATAGGCAGCGTATCTGACGCTTTTGATATTAAGATAGGGCTTATTTTTGCATTGTTTTTTATAATACCAGCCGCGCTTTTTACGATACTGGCGGCAAAGCATTATAAACAAGAATCCGTCTGAGATTTTTATTTTAATTGCCAAGAACAAGGCTAATTTGATAAGATATTAAAACAACGTTAAGTTGCGCCGAGGTAGCTCAGTGGTAGAGCACTGGTCTGAAAAACCAGGTGTCGACAGTTCGATCCTGTCCCTCGGCAAATTCAATTTTAAACCCCCGTTCTGATGAGCGGGGGTTTTTGTTTGTATTTGCTTTAAATGGTTACAATTTGCAGGCGGATATAAAAATTTTTACAAGTTCTTCAAAAACTTCTTTCTCCCCCGCGCCAAAGCGGGATTTTATAGGGGAATCTATATCCAAAACGCCAAAAAGTGTGCCGTCCTTTTTAAGTATAGGCACAACAATTTCGCTGTTGCTGGCAGAGTCGCAGGCGATATGCCCCGCGAACTGGTGGACATCTTCCACAACTACGGTTTGTTTGTTTTTGGCGGCGGTACCGCAAACGCCTTTGCCTATGGCAATGCGTACGCAGGCGGGCTTACCCTGAAAGGGACCTAAAACAAGTTGCCCCTCTTTAAAAATATAAAAGCCCGCCCAGTTTATATTGGCGGTCCTCTCGTAAATAAGAGCAGAGAGATTAGCCATATTTGCTATGGGGTCGGCCTCGCCGTGCAAAAGAGCGGCGGCGGTTTGCGGCAGGGAAAGGTTATTATCTATTTGTTCCATATTAAAATTTTACAATAATTTAATTTTTGCCAGTTCTGCTTTTGAGCAGGCTTTCTTTACCTACTCAAAAAGTGTTGGCGCAATTTTTATACCAGCTAAAATCATATCTAATGTATTAAGATATACTGATACAGAAATAATAGAATCATAATCCGCCAAGGAAGAATGTTTGTCCTCCTATCCTGCAATGCAATAAAACATCTTTCATTGCCGAGCCGTGTCGTCCACTCCCGCGCATTGTATTTTTGCCGATTTGGAATGTCTATAAAATTTAAGCTTTTGAGTATCCTACTGTTTTACTTGTGCGACGTAAAAACCGACGGCGGCTACCTTTAAGGCCTCTGTCGGTTTTTACAAATTGTCAAACAGGAAGCCAAAATTTCGTGATGTAATTAATGCCTTTCGCCGCGGAAGAAACTTAGCAGACGGCACGCGTTAATTTTCAGATTTTAAGTAAATTTTGATTTTATTCTAAGTGCGAACTATTTTGTTTTGCAAGTATTTTGCGGCAAGACGCGAAGCGGGGAGGGAAGGATACCGTGAGTGGCTGGAAGCCCGTGTATCTGACTGACCAAAGCGACAAAGTATTGCCGCAAAATACGCCGCAAAAATTGCGTGATTTGA
>JAEXBW010000105.1 GCA_023393825.1 Elusimicrobiota bacterium
CGTCTTCAACTTTAGCCAAAGTAGTCTTGCCAAGCGTACAAACGGGTACGGTGCTTGGCGTATACGACGGCCTTAACACCTTTGGCAATACTTTGGGTTATAAAGACTTTAGCGCGCTCAATTCTAATGACTGGAAGAAGATAGGTTATAACACGGGCCGCGGCTTTACCTCGGGCGCGGTGGTGGGACAGTTTGGACGTATATTACAAGTAAACGGTTTAGCGGGCAATACCGCCAACAAACTTATGTCGGAACCTGTATCGGTAAAAGTAGCAAACGGAGTGCGCAATGCAGGTTTGGGTATGAGTGAAGGCGCAGTATTTTCCGTAGCGGGCGCAGGTTACGACCAAGCCAACAGCCTGTGGCTGCCCGCGCAAGGCACGGCTAACTATATCGGCGGCAATGCCAATGCCTTTGCGGAAATGACGCCCAAAACCTTACTTAAAGATATGGTTAAGTTCTACTTTGCCATCAAATTGCCCGGTAATGCAATGTTCCCTTCCAATACTATGGACAATAGTGGAACAAAAGGAACTTTAAGCCAGAATATTAAAGCTTTTAATGCCGCAAGAAAAATGGGGGTTAAAGGTAGTAATTTTGTTGCTGCTTACAGCGCCCTGCAGGCAAGACCTGCATTAAGAAATGCTTTAGAACTTAGGGGGGAGAGAGCAAAAGAAATATCCAAACTGCAAAAGATAGATATTAAGGCTGCGGCTGCTGCGCAAAATAATCCTTCTGCCGTTACAAGAGCTAAAGCTGATATTGCCAAAAGTAAATTGGAAGAAGCTACCAGCCGCCAAACGCTGGCCCGCTATAATGAGCATTTGCAGGCGAAGCCTGACGTAAAAGAAGGCATAGAAACCGAGCTTAACAGCTTTTCCCAAAAAGTAGAAACCTACAATAAACAGGCCGAAAGCTATAATAAACAGGTAAGGGAATATAATGAAGCTGCCGCAAATCCCAACAATTCCGCCGAATATCTTAAAGGACTTAAGGATAATCTGTTGCAAAATAAACCCTTGGAGCCTTTTGCTGATTTTAGCGCGCCAACCCAAAAATATTTGGATTTAAATGCCGCGCACACAGAGAATCTGAAACTGGTTAAAAAAGCAGAAATTACTCTTAAGGATATTAAGAGCGGGCAAAATGCAATGCTCTCTTTTGGCGAAACGTGGAGGGAACCCGTATACAATTTGATGGGTCGTAAGCCTAACCTTTCCGTAACAGAAAAAGAGTTGCAGATACTTAATGAAAAAGAGCAGAATCGCAACTCCGAAGCTGCTAAAGAAAAAGCTAAATTACAGTCGGAAAAAAGCTCAAAACTTAATAATTTTTATAATAGTTTGGACAGATATACGCTCGGTTTGGGCGGAAAGGCACTAAGGCTGGTAAACAATAAAGCCTTTGCTTTTGCCGTTCCTTTACTGATTAACTATAACGTGGCGACAACAACTTCAAGCCGTCTTACACAAAACCTTAATATGAGGACACCCGCCCCAGTTGAGGTGGTTGACCCTAAACTCTTTAGCCGCTTAAATACTGTTCCTCTTCCCTCAGGCACTTTAGTTTACGGCACCGCAAAAATGCCTTTAGCCGATTTTGCAAGAGCCTCGCAGGAAGCAATCGCGCGCGGAGTGGAAAAGATAAGCCAAATTCCTGCTTTTGTCACGCCGGCCCCTGCGCTTACGCCTATCCCTGTTAGTACCAAAACCCAGGCTCAGTTTGACATTTTTGCTAACAGAATTACGGCCAAGCTTGGGGCCTATAACAGCGCCTCAGGCACGCTGCCTTCCCTTATATTCCCGCTGCCCAAGAATGTTTTGGGTAAACTTGCAGGCGGTAGCGAAGGTTTATCTCAAAAGCAGCAGAAAAAACTTAAGAAAACTTTAAAAGATTCTTACGAGCAATCCGCAGGTCTTTATATAAATATTCGCAGGGACGGTTTGGATAAACTGCAAAACGGAAGCGCGCTTAGCGACCCTTCCTTTGCCGCCTTGCTTGTTAAGAATACGCTTAAAAATCTTGAAAGCGCAGGTTTTGAAAAAGGTTATACGCAAACCATAGGGCAGGATTTGATTAAAACTCTTGATAACTGGAATGCCTCCTCGGTAGAATTTAGAAAAGGTTATCTTTCTGCTTTATATAACTATATCTTTCCCGTATCGGTAGATATGCCTACAAACCAAGAAATTGATGAAATACTTGGTAAAAACTCTGCCTATATAATAAAAACCAAACCTGCCCTAAAGACAACGGAAAGCAGAGGCGGTATTGACAACAGACTTTACAGAACAATACATATGTCGTATCTTACCCCTACGGTAAACGGCGATCTTGTGGGTTCAAAAGCCTTTCCGTATGTAAAACCTATTGTTATTAAGACAACTCTGGCCCCCGGCATACATTTAAGAGAATTTGGTCTTGTGGTTTCGGATAAACCTCTTCCCGAATATTCTCTGTCTTTTGACTCTTACGAAAACTTTGGCATAAAGACGGATTATAAGGCCACGAAAACGCAACATAACTGGGTGGTAAGGGATATTGTAAGGTCTTCAATATACCGCAATATTCCCGTAATGATATTATCGTCGGTGCCTGATGCAGAAAAAGCCTTAATGTTATCTTTTAACACAATGGGCTTTACAAGCATCGGCAGACACGCCGCTGACCCGATGAGGGAAACTTTTACAAATTTATCTAAAGAAAACGCAACATTTTTTACTTCTTTAATTTATCTTACCAACCTTGCCGCTCTGGTCTATGGCAAAATAGCCAAACTGCCTAACGGGGCGCAAAAAGTAACGCAACTGTCCAACTTAATAATGTTGGCAGGTTTAATTATTCCTTTGATTCCGTCCCTCTTCTTGGGCTACAGCCTGCAGGAACCTTCTCTTCCCGGCTTATTGGCTTTGGTGTCGGGTATAGTAACATTAGGTTTGGGTGCGGCAGGCATACAGCAAAGCGGAAACACTATTGCCAAAGATATACGCCACGGTAAGCCTGCTAACGCTGTTGCTATTAAGGCGCAGCTTAATAAGGCTTATGGTTCTTATGCAACGTATTTCATGATGGCGGCGGCTATTATCGCGGGACACTGGGAATATATGTTCCCTATGTTGGGCGTGTTTGCGGCATTCAGCTGGTTTTATTCCACAAGGGCGGCCAATGCTTCCAAGATAAATTATAATGCCAAAATAAGCTACGCTCGCGCTCAAAACGCCAAGAAACAAGCGGCAAAGAAGGAACCTTCCGTCGCTGCCGCCAAATCCAAGACTTTTAATCTTGAACTTCTTACAAAAGATGCTTTTGTAGCCGCCGTATTTGTGGCTTTATTTATGTTCTGCGGCAGTGAAATTGTTATAAGTCAGGCGACTAAGAAGATACTTCAGTCTGTTCCCGTAATCGCCGACAATCTTAATGTTGCGGCTAACTTTGTCAGCTCCTATCTGCCCAGCGTTGATGCCGACAAACTGAATAACGCAGTCTTGGCTATTATGAACGGAACAATTACAATGCTTCCCATCATTATGGGCAGATCTTGGGGAAGGAAATTGCAAGATAAGTATAAAGGCGTGGACGGTTTGCTGCAAAAACTATTAGTTGTTTCCGTTGCGGGCGCTTTGGCAGGAACAATCCTTTTGAGCGTTGCGGGTAATAAATGGGGCTTGTACACCTTTATCCCTATAGCGGTGGCCAATATCGGCTTTGCTAATATGTTTGCGCTTGCTTTTAGTATGGTTAAAGACCATGTGGAAGAAAAATACCCCGAAAAATCTAAACAGGGTAAACACCCCAAGCACGATGCGTATAAAGCGCAGGCGGGTACACTTTCCACCATTGCTCTTACGGCGTGCTTCTTTATGCCTTGGATAGCTTCTATGCTCGCGCCCGACAATATTAACGGCGTTTTTGTTAAGACAATGTTTGCGGCTTCTATTATAAGCGCAGGCGTTTTAACGCTTGCTTTGTATTCCTTGCGGGCTAAAAAGAAGGAACTTTTTGTAAGCAATCCTTTCTCTTGGCATACGAATGCGAAAGAAAATGACTTCATCTATTCCGATATCTTGAGTATATACAGAAACGATATGATGGAAAAAAAGATAAGAGAGAGCAGAGATGGTGAGTCCTTTTATTCCGGCCGCTTTAATGAAGACGCTGAAGCGATAGAAGAGCAATTAAGCCAAGCAATCGGGATAAGCGTTGACCAGCTAAGGGACGCTATTACGGGATTTGTGGTTAATCACTCTCTATCCAAAGCCGCACGGGCCGAGGCGGAAACTGACCGCGACGACGTTAAAGCAAAAATAGAAGATGCTTTTAAAAATGCGGGTATTACGGATAGGGAACTTGAGTATATCAAACAGCATGTCCGCAATATTGAGCAGGGTAAAACAAAAAAATTATCCAGTAAGGACCACGAGGTTGCAAACGAATTAGTGCGTAAGATATTATCAAATAAAAAATAAGCTTTATCTGTTGGTTTGGCGCGGGTCTGTTTTAAGGCCCGCGCTATATATTTGTAAGCTTGCAATACCGCCAAAACCGCCAAGCCCCATATTGCCTGCTCTTAAACGGTAAAATTTAGTAGAATATCTTGGTATAGAAATTTGAGTGAGGTTTATATGTTAAAAACTAAAAAGCCTGTATCCAAACCGAAAGCCGCCGCTGTTGTAAAAGCGCCCGCGGTAAAAGACGCTCCTACTTTAACCGAAGTTAAACAACTTTATAAATTTATGCAGGATAATAACCTTGGCACCATTGACTACGAACAAAAAGGCACACGCATCAAATTAGTCCGCCTTGCTCCTATTCAGGTTGCCGTACCCGTTGCCGTCGGCGGCGGCGCGGCCGCTGCTCAGTCCGATGCTCCCGCGGCTCCGCAATACGCGCAAACAATCAAATCCCCTTTAATGGGTATCTTTTTTAGGGGTTCATCACCCTCCGCTCCTCCTTTTATAAGGGAAGGGGAAAAGGTAAAAGCAGGTACGCCCATTTGCCTTATAGAAGCTATGAAAGTTTTTAACGAAGTTAAAGCGCCAAACGACTGCATTATTAAAAAAGTGCTTGTCGAAAACGGCCAGCCCGTCAAACCGGGTGATTTGCTTTTTGCCATAGAAAAGATATAAAAATCTTACTCAAGTTGAGGTGGCTTGTATGCCTTTTAAAGAAAATATTGAAACCGCCGCAAACAGAATATTGGAATATCTTAAAGATAAAGAGGAAGCTTCTTCCTGGCAGGTTAAGGTATCTTTGCATCTCGCCGGTTCGCTTATGTATTTGGCTTTAGGTATGCTTGAAGCACAGGGCAAAATAACCGTAGAGCCGGACGGCATTAACTATAAGATAACCAAAACCCCCGCCCAAAACTAAGGGGGCCTTGTGGCTTACACAACCATATATAAAAAACCCAAAAAAAAGACCTCTGCGCAAGGGGGCGGTTCTTCGGCCTTCGGCCTTGTGCTGACATGGGTTTTTTGCTGCGCCGTCTTTTTGTGGCTGGCGTGGGTTATGTGGGTGGGCCGCGGCGGGCCTTACGGCACGGCTGTTTCTGCTTTCTTTTTTAAATTCTTCGGTCAGGCCTATGTTTTTATTCCCGCTTTCCTTTTATACTGGTTGTGGCGCTCCATAAAAGCCAGAAGCCTTGCTGTTGTTACTCTGCTTAGCGGCGTGCTGCTTACCATAAGCGGTATTGCTACGGAAATGGCCCTTTTAAAAAGCATTTTTGAAAAGAGCAGTATTTCGGGCGGGCTTATAGGCGGCTGGTTTTTTAGCCGTATATCAGATGTGGCGGGAACGGCGGGCGCAGTACTTTTGGGCTTGGTATTTATTTTTGTGGGCGTGCATATTTTATTTGCCGTACCGTGGCTTGCCACCGTCAGAAAAACGGGCGAGATATTAAAAGAAGATTTTAACGCGTGGATGAAGGCCAGAGCCGAGTTTAAGCAAAAAGTCGACGAAGCTAAGGGCAAACAGCCTGCCCCCGCGCCAAGACGCGTTGTAGCGCAGGATGATGACGAAAAACCAAGGCAGGAAGCCGCCCCCGCGCCAAAGCCTCTGCCCAAAATAAGCCGCCCCGTTGCGGAAATGGTTAAAATGCCGCCCAGACAGGAAGTTAAGGTAAAGCAGGCGGAGCTTTTCAGCAAAGAGGAACTTAACGAAGTTTCCGATAAGTACGAAACTTTTGAACTGCCGCCATTATCCCTTTTAAGCGAGCCTATTGCGCTTAATTTAATAGGCCCCAGCGACGAGGAAATTGCCTCCGCAACCAAAAGGCTGGAAGACACTTTAAAAAGTTTTGATATTGCCGCTTCGGTTACGGGCGTTGCGCCCGGCCCCGTGGTAACCCGCTACGAGATTAAGCCCGACCCCGGTGTAAAAATAAGCTCTATTGTTTCCATTTCCAACGATATCGCGCTTGCTATGAAAGCCCGCGGAATACGCGTGGAAGCCCCAATCCCCGGTAAAGACGCAATAGGTTTTGAAATACCAAACGATAAGCCTTTAACCGTAACTTTGCGCGAAATTTTGCAGGACGCCGCTTTTGTAAATTCCAAATTTAAAACCTCTATCGCCTTGGGCCGCTACGCCGACGGGGGGGCCGCTGTTGTAACCATTTCCAAAATGCCGCACCTTTTGGTGGCGGGCGCAACAAACAGCGGTAAAAGTATTTGCATACACTCTATAATAGTTTCACTTTTATACCGTGCCAAACCTAACGAAATTAAATTTTTATTAATAGACCCTAAACGCGTTGAACTTACGCTTTACGAAGGCATTCCGCACCTTTACGACCCCAAAACAGACTGCGCCGACGCAAGCGTGGTAAAAGACGCTAACGGGGCGGTAAAATCTTTACAGGCTTTGGTAAAGGTTATGGAAAAGCGTATGAAGATTTTTGAAATTGCCAAAGTAAAAAACATAGAATCTTATAATATTTGGGCGGGCAAGAATAAAGAAGAAAAAATGTTCTATATCGTCGTAGTTATAGACGAACTTGCAGACCTTATGCTGCAAACCAAAGCCGCTATAGAAGATTCCGTTCAACGCCTTACGCAAATGGGCCGCGCTTTGGGTATACATTTAATTTTATCCACCCAGCGCCCTTCCACAAACGTAATTACGGGCGTTATTAAAGCCAATTTGCCATCAAGAATAGCTTTGCAGGTGTCGTCTAAGATAGACTCCCGCGTGGTTATTGACGCCAACGGCGCGGACGCGCTTTTGGGTAAGGGCGATATGCTTTATTTAGGTATTTCCGACCCTAAGCCGAACCGCGTGCAGGGCGCGTATGTTTCCGAAGAGGAAATTACCAAAGTTGCGGACTTTTTGCGCGCGCAGGGCGGGCCTGATTATCCTTTCCAAATAGTGCCGGAGCAATCCGCTCAGCAGAACGGTGGGGAAGGCCTTGGCACCAGCCCGGAAGAAATGTCCCAAGCTTTAACCTTAATTAAGGAACGCCGCCGCGTATCGCAGGATTTATTAAAGGCGCATTTTGGCAGCAGCGCGCGCGCCACCAATATTTTAAGCGTGTTGGAAATGAAAGGTTTTATTACCAAGCCCGAAGGTTCTAACAGGTGGGAAATTCATTTTGACCTTATAGAAGGCCAGCTTAACGAATTGCAAAATTCCAAACCGCAGGAGGAGGAAAGCTATGACACGGTTTATAAATAAACTTTCCGCCTTTGCGCTTTGCGCTTTTGTTTTAGCCGCGCCCGTTTTTGCCCAAACCGCCAAGCAGGATAAGCAGCAAAAGCAAAAACCCGCCGCCGCAAAAGCTGCCATCTCCGACGAGCAAAAAACAGTTTTGGAAAATTTTGCAGCGTGGGACGGCAAGCTTAAAACCCTAAGCCTTTCTTTTGAGCAGTTAACGAGTTTTGAAGGGACGGAGATTTCCGCCTCGTCGGGCCGTTTGTATAAAAAAGATAATAATATAAGGCTTGATACTTTGCAAAAAGGCAAGGTAACGCAAAGCGCGGTTACGGATAAAAAGATAATTAATATTTTAGACGAGAAGGGAAAACTTATAACGCAGCTTTCCTGGCAGGAATGGCAGGCGGCGCAGGCAAATAAGGCATTGTTTGACTTCGGCAATTATAAGGAAGTTTTAAAAACGCATAAAGTAAAGGAATTCGGCAAAACGGAAGGCGGTTATAAACTGGTGTTGACGCCCGCCGCCGCGCCCGCGGGGGAAAGTTACCTTTTAGAGTTTGTGCTTAACGCTAAAGATTATTTTCCAATGCAGATAGCCGTAAGCAACGGCGGAACAAAGACTCAAACCGTACTTAACGATATCAGAAAAAATATAAAGCTGGAAGAGAGAATTTTTAAATGAAAATGAGAATGACTTTGCCAAATAAAATTACGCTTACGCGCGCAGGTTTGGCTATAATTATGTTTTTGCTTATGATAACGGGTAACCCGTGGGCTTTGGTAGTATCTTCTTTGGTGTTCGGCGTTGCGGCAGGTACGGACTGGATTGACGGGCGCATTGCCAGACAAACAAATACTTACACTCCTTTCGGCGCGATTGTGGACCCTTTTGTAGATAAAATTTTAGTAGGCGCGGCCTTTTTTGCTTTTACGGAAATCCGCTCTATCAGCGTACCCGTTTGGGCGGTGTTTTTTATTATTATGCGCGAGTTGATGGTATCCACTTTGCGCGTACTTGCCGCTTTAAATAACAATGTTCTTGCGGCGGAAAGGTGGGGCAAATTTAAAACAACCGTTCAGCTTATTGCTATCGGCGTAATTTTTGTTATTTTGGACTTGCAGGTTTTAACGCATCTGTTTAAAGGCGGCGCGCGCGAGAATATGGAGTTTATAAATATGGTTCTTGTAAAGTTGCCCTACGGCGTTACGGTTATAACGGCGGTGGTAACGTGTTTTAGCGCGTTTTCTTATTTAAAGAACAACTGGGAGATGCTTAAAAAATCTTGGAGTTTGCCCGTAAATGACTAATACCATTTTAAAATTCTTTGCCACGGGCGGGTTTATAAGTTATATACCCACGGCGATACTTAAGAATAAAAAAAATACGGGCGCGGGCTTTTTGGGGACATTGGAAGGCGTACTTCTATATCTGTTTTTTATGCCGCAAAATTATTTGGCTTACGCGGCGGTATTGGCGGTTTTTATAGTTTTTTCTTCTTATGTTTCCGACAGGGTTAACTTTGGCGACGGCAAGAAAGACAACCCTAAAATAGTTATAGACGAGATTGCGGGATATTTTTTGGCTGTGGCCTTTTTGCCCAAAACGGGTTTTATCGCGCTTTTGGCTTTTGTATTTTTCAGAATTTTTGACTCGTCAAAAATAGGTTTTATAAAACGGACCGAAAGCTTCGGTTCCGCCTGCGGGCAAAGCTTTAAACATAAATATTGCATAAACGGCTTTGCCGTCGTATTAGACGACCTTGCCGCAGGCTTGGCGGCTAACCTGATATTGCAGGTTTTGCTGCTGTTAAAATTATTATAAGGAGAGTAATTTATTATGGATTTTTCGCACATGGGCAGTTTTAAAGAACTTTTAAAAGCGGGCGGGCCGGTACTTATCTTTTTGGTGGCTCTTTCCGTCTATTCCCTTTCAATAATGATAGACAGATTTATAAAGTATAAAAGCAGCATAAATAAATCCCGCAAGCTTATGGAATATGTGCGCTACCAGCTGCCCGCCAGAAATTTTACCAAGATAATGGACGCTTGCCGCAAGGGGGGGTATTCCAATACTCCCGCCGCAAAACTGGTGCTTAATTTACTTAAGTCAGACAAAACAACCCTTGCCGAACTTAACGATTTATCAGATTCTATTATAGATTGGGAAATTGCACAGCTTTCCCGCAAGCTTTCCGTCTTAGCCACGCTTGCCAGCACAACGCCGTTTATCGGCTTGTTCGGCACGGTTTTGGGTGTTATGCGCGCCTTTGCGGATTTATCTTCCGCCGCGGGCGCGGGCGCAGGGCCTTCCGCCGTGGCTAAAGGTATTTCCGAAGCTTTGGTTAACACGGCCGCGGGTTTGTTTGTGGCGGTACCCGCGCTTATCGCTTATAACTACTTTTTAAGCAAGATAAACTTTTTTACCAAAAATATGGAATATATGGCGCAGGAGGTTATCTCCGCCAAGCTTTATATTCCTGCCGACGAGCCGTCCGTAATCAACACGCCTGAAGACGTAGTTTCAGCGGGGCAGTTATGAAAGCAAGACGCCATTCCAATGAATTGATGGGCGAAATTAATATGGTGCCTTTTATAGACATCACTTTAATTCTGCTTATCATTTTTATGGTTATGACGCCATTTATCGTCCAGTCCCAGCTTAATGTGGATTTGCCCAGCGCGTCCGCCGTAAACACCGTTACGGAAAGCAATGTTATAAGGGTGGAAATAGCCAAAAACGGACAGGTTAAAGTGCAGGACAGGGCTGTTTCCTTAGATAACCTTGAACACGAACTTACCCTGCGCTTGGGCCGCTCGCGCGAAAAAACAATTTTAGTACAGGCCGATAGAGATGTCCCCATACAAAAAGTTGTAACCGTTTTTGATATTGCCAAAAAACTTGGCGCGGCCAAGCTTGGCATCGGCGTAACAAATAAGGAGTAATAATGAACCGCTCCCTTATATATTCAAGCGCGATACACGCTTTTTTCTTTTTGCTGATGTTGGTGTTTTTGCACCCTTCTGCTCAAAAGACTAAAGCCGTGTACACTATTGATTTTATAGGAAGCGCGTCCCAGCCTATGCGTTACGGCGAGCCTGAACCCTCAGGTGGCGCGGCGCAGCAAAAAGCGGCCGAACCGCCCAAACAGGAACAGTCGGAAATTAAGGCACCCAAAGCCGAACCCGTAAAAGAAAAAGCAAAACCCGCAAAGCCTAAATATAACTCGGAAGAGCAAATTTCCGCCAAAGCGAAAAAAGGCGCAAAAGAAAACCCTAAAGATACCCCGAAAGAAGAACCTAAAAAAGAGGAAAAGGTTGTACTTTCCAAACCCAGTATTTTGGGCGAGGTGGAAAGCGAAAGCCTTAACGCGGCGGACTTGCACAACCTTGGCGCAGGCGCCGATAACGGGGGCATAAATGCGGTTAGAGCCAGTTTTACCAACTTTCCCTATCCTTGGTATATAACGCAGGTAAGGAACAGCCTTTGGAAGCAATGGGAAAAAAGAATGCCCAACACATCGGGCTTAAGCACTTTGGTTTCTTTTAATATAGACAGATACGGGGCTATTTACGGCGTGCAGATAGAAAAGTCTTCCGGCAATGATTCTTACGACTATGCCGCTACCTCCGCCGTGCAAAACTCCGCGCCTTACCCGCCGCTGCCAAAAGGCTTCGGCAAAGATATACTTACCGTAACCGTAGAATTTAAAAACGAGGATTGACGTGACTATAATTTGGCGTATTTTCCTTCTTACTATTTTGCACGCGGGTGTTTTGATTTTATTTCCAAATTACCCTTCTTCCGCGCCGCTTACGCTGTTGGTATTATTTGGGGTATTTGTTCTTGCAACTTTGCTCCTTTCCGCAATATTTTCTATCCTATGGTTAAGCCGCAGTGTTGCGTTTAGGGCTTTATTTGATTTTCTGTTGGTGGTATCTGTCAGTGTGATGCTTTTGGTTCTTACGCCGCAAGCTAACGAAGAAAGCCCCGCCGATAAACTTATGCGGGGGAAATATCCCACCGTAGCGGATGTGAAAATGGGGTGGAGCAGTTTTAAATTATTATTTTCCAAAGACTCTTTGCAAAAAGATATTGCGCCTGTTATGACGGAATTTAACCGCGGCGCTAAAATTATCAAAGATGCCGTTGAAAAAGATAAAATAGCCAAAAGCGATACCCGCGCGGATGATAATGCCGCAGACAAGAGAGAGCAGAAAGCGGGCAAAGACGGAAAAAGAGGTAAAAAATAATGAAAAAGGCCGTAATAACAGGCGGTAACGGTTTTATAGGCAAAATACTTACCGATAAACTTATAGAAAAAGGATATACGGTAAAGATTTTCTCCCGCAATAAACCGCACGCTTTTGCCGATAACCCCGCGGTTGAAACCGTGCGGGTTGATTATAACAGCGTGGAAAGCCTTAAAAGCGAATTGCTTGATGCCGAGGTTGTTTTTCACCTTGCGGCGGCTATTTTTGCCTTTAATAAAGAAGAATTTTGGCAGGCCAATGTTACCGTTACGGAAAACCTTACCGAGGCCGTAAAACAGGCGGGCTGTATTAAAAGTTTTGTTTACCTCTCCAGTCAGGCGGCGGCGGGGCCTAGCGCGTATAAAAATAATCCCAAGACGGAGGCTGACGCGCCTAATCCCGTGTCCGACTACGGCATTACAAAGCTTAAGGCGGAAGACGCCGTTATGGCTTTGCCGCAGGAGGTGCATAAAGTTATCCTGCGCGCGCCCGTGGTTTACGGCAAGAATGATTCGGGCGTGTCTAAAATAGCGGGCTGGGTTAAAAAAGGTTTTATGGTAAACACCTCGTCTGGCGATATGTTTTTTAATTTTGTTTATGTTGAAGATTTGGTTAAAGCTTTATACACCGCAGCCGTTACGCCGCAGGCGGGCGGGCAGGTGTTTTTTGTGGGCGAAGCGCAAAGTTACAGCTGGCAGCATTTTATTAATTCTATGGCGGACGCAATGGGCAGCCCGCGTCCCATAATGTTTACATTGCCGTATTTCTTTTTGGAAATTGCCGCATTTGTTTACGAGAGTATTGCAAAAGTTTTTGGCATTGCTCCCGCGCTTAACTATGATAAGATAAAAGAAGCTTCTATAACGGGCCATTGGGTTTGTAATACAAACAAGTGGATGGCCTTGACGGGGCAAAGTTTTACCCCGCTTGAACAGGGATTGAGGGAAAGTTTCAAATGACAACAGAAAAAAAGCCATACCTTTTAATGCCTTGGTTTATCGCTAAAGATTATTTGATAAGCGTCGCATTTACCATTTTTATTTTCTTTTTGGGTTTTAAGTGGACGCTTTTGGGCCTGTTTTGGATACCGGTTATATTAAATCCGTTTATATACGCCTTCGTCGTAATAGCGTGGATTTATTATAACTATATGTGGCTTAGAACAGCGCTTTATTTGCCCAGCACGATGGTTGGCGTAAAAAGAACTTACGCGGCTTTCGGTATAAAAATATCGTGGTTAAAGTGTTTTTATATAACGCTTTGCAAAGCCAATAAAATCCGCAAGGAAGATATTACAATTAAACGTCAGAACGAGTATATAAAAGTTTTGGCGGCCACTTTTTCCAAGCCAGCGGTTATGCTTGATTTTAAGAGGGGGGAGGCGCATCAGCTTTCCACCGCAATATTTATACACACGCGCCGCAAAGTTGTGGACATACATAAAGCCCTGCTACCGTATATGGTGCCTATTTTTATAGCTTTGCTTATTTTAACGCCGCTGTTTGTGTTTGCGCCTGCTTATAACTACGCTTTTTTGGCGGAAAAATTAAGGCATACCCCGCCGATGATGAGCTTTTGGATGTATCTGCTTATTTTGCCCGTAAAGTTTTTATGGATTTTTAAAATATTAAGCATATTGGCGGCAAATATAATATCGCCGCTGGCGGTTATGCCCGCAATAAATATTTTTGCGGATTACGCCAAAGAAAAGAATTTAAAAATTAAACTTAAAAAAGAACACAGCATTTCTTTAGACGCGTTAATGGCTACGGCGATGATTGTGATAAGTTTAGTTTTTTATATTTCTATTTTGTCTAATATTTTGTTATAATCTTATATATCAAGCCTGTTTTACGGCTTGTTTTTTTGCAGGAATCGGCAGTTTTCTGCCGAGGGCAAAAGTAGAACGTTGATTGATTTAAGACGACCTTTACATACTTCCTTTTAGCGTAATTTAAGGAGAGGTGGCTGAGTGGTCGAAAGCGACGGTTTGCTAAACCGTTGTACGGGTTAATTTCCGTACCGAGGGTTCGAATCCCTCCCTCTCCG